>CAVLCX010000018.1:2888-13046 GCA_963661525.1 bacterium | reverse complement strand
AGAAGCATATATACTCCACACCTTTCGTGTACTTTTTGCTATGATTATTCTATGCCCCGTGGCAGAATATGTTAAATTGTCGTTTTCTATTGAAATTATTATATAAGCGTGATAAAATACTATATATATTTATTTTAAATAAGGGGTATTTTTTATGGGAAATCAATTTATTATGCCGGGCCAGGTGTTTTATGGCGAAAATGCACTTGCAAATGCAAGCGATGTAATTGCATCTCTCGGTAAAAAAGCACTTGTTGTTACCGACCCTATGATGATGAAGCTCGGTACTGCTAAAATGGTTACCGATATTCTTGATGAAAAAGGAATTCACTATGCAATTTATTCAAACATTACAGGTGAGCCTACCGATAAAATGATTGAAGCCGGACTTGATGTTTATAATGACCAAGGCTGTGATTTTCTTATTGCGGTAGGCGGCGGTTCACCGATTGATTCAATGAAAGCTATTGCCGCTGTATCAACAAGCGGAGGCTCTATTGATGATTATCTTGGAAAAGTAATTACAGTTCCTACTCCGCCTATGGTTGCAATTCCTACTACATCAGGTACAGGTTCTGAAGCAACACAGTTTACAATAATCACTAACACTGAAAAGGATATTAAAATGCTTCTTAAAGGTGCAGTGCTTATGCCGGATATTGCCATTGATGACCCTGCATTTACACTTACAGCACCTAAAAGTGTCACTGCTGCAACAGGGCTTGACGCACTTTGTCACGCAAGTGAAGCATATACTTCGCGCAAGGCACAGCCGCTTACCGATGAATTTGCAATTTCTGCAATAAAAAAGATATTCAAGTATCTTCCTATTTGCTATAATGACGGCAGTAATGTTGAAGCAAGGGCGCAAATGTCACTTGCAGCACTTGAAGCAGGTGTAGCGTTTAACAATGCTTCTGTAACAGTTATTCACGGTATGAGCAGGCCTATCGGCGCACTTTTCCATGTACCGCACGGTATCAGCAATGCAATGCTTCTTTCAGCTTGCTTTAGCTATGTTTATGAAGGTGCATATGGCAGATTTGCTGATATGGCACGCGAAATCGGCGTTGCAGATGAAAAAGACGATGATAAATCGGCAGCCAAGAAGTTTATTGACGCTTGCAACGAACTTTGCAGGATTTGTGAAATTCCGAGCCTTGAAGAATATGGAATTAACAAGGATGACTTCTTTGCCAATATGGATAAAATGGCAGAGGACGCTATGGCTTCCGGCTCACCGTCAAATACTATTAAGGAACTTAATAAAGAAGATTTATTAAACATTTACAAAGAACTTTGGAAATAAAGGAGAAATATGAAAAAGATTATTAAAATATTCAGCACAATATTAGCTGTTATTATGGTGCTTTCGTCAACTTCAGTCGCGTTTGCTTATACGCAAACTTACAGCAAGTATGATGATAAAACATATACTCATAACACAAGATTTGATGCCATGCCTAAAGTCATCGGCATTGATGTATCGGAGTATAATAAAACTATCGACTTTAACAAGGTTAAAGCTGACGGTATTGATTTTGTTTATGTAAGGGTGGGTTATACAGGATATACTAAATCAAAGTTTTCACTTAATTTTGACTCTTATTATCAAACCAATATTACAAATGCGCTTGCTGCCGGGCTTCAGGTTGGTGTTTATTGGTATTCGCAGGCACTTAATGAATCAGAAGCTTCGCAGGAAGCAAATATGCTTCTTAATGCAATTGCAGGCTATAATGTTACATTGCCTGTTGTAGACGATTATGAATTTGCAGGTGTTGGTGACAGCGGCAGGCTTGACAGTGCAAATCTTTCAAAAGACCAAATGACTGCTAATTCACTTGCATTTTTAAATACTGTTGCACAAAGGGGATATGTACCTTGCCTTTATGCAAATAAGTCTTTCTTGGAAAATAGGGTAAACGCTTCGCAAATTGCACAAACTGCAAAGATATGGCTTGCTCATTATTATACAGTTACAGGCTATGCCGGTGATTATGAATATTGGCAGTTTACTTCAGACGGTAAAGTTAACGGTATTTCAGGCAGAGTTGATATGAATGTTTGGTATCAAGGTGCTATGCCTAATATTTCAGCCCAATTATCACCTCAAAAAGTTACCGGTGTTAAGCTTAAGAAAAGAACAAATACCACTTTGACTTTCACTTGGAATAAGCAAAATTCGGCAGCATATTATAATATTTACAAGTATGATTTTAATGCCGGTAAATATGTTTATTTAGGTTCTACTCAAGGTAATGTAAATTCTTATTACATTTCAGGTATTCCTGAAGGCTCATATAACAAGTTTAAGGTTTCAGCTGTGGTTCTTGGTGTTGAAGGGGCAAAAAGTGCTGTATACAAAGAAGTAAACACACCTAAAAAGGTGCAGATAAAACTTGCCAAGAGTACCAAGCAAAAGAAAATTACTTATAAGTGGAAAAAAGTAAATTGCACCGGTTATCAATATCAATGGTCTACAAGCAAAAGCTTTAAAAAGAATTATTTGACTAAAACAACTAAAAATACATCAGTTACCATTAAAACATCAAAAAGTAAGAAAACTTATTATGTTCGCGTAAGGGCATATGTTAAACATCCAAACGGAACTAAATATTACGGTAAATGGTCAACTGTTAAAAAAGTAAAAGTTAAATAAATTGAAAAGGCACATCAAGATTTTATCTTGATGTGCCTTTTTTGTTAAAGCTCTTTTAAAAATCTTATTTGCTCTTTTTCATTGTTGTAACCAAGTTTGCGATAGAATTCGTGCGCTTCTTTTCTTGAATATCCCGAGTTAACTCTGATTTTATTTATTCCGATTGATAATGCCCAATTTTCAACCGCTTTAATAAGTTTAGTGCCTATTTTATGCTTTCTGTATTCTTTTGATACAGCCAATCCTAAAAAATTAACAAGTTCTTCAAAATAGAGTGTCTTGTATACTTGAGCGTGCAAATAGCCGACTGCTTTTCCGTCATAATCCGCAACAAATACTCTCTCATTATTTAAATCAAATTCTTCTAATCTTGTTTTTACTAATTCTTCATTGCAATTGTAACCTAAATCGTCACAAGATATTTTGCAAATATCCTTATAATCGTCAACTTTTGCAAGGCGTATAGTCAATTTACTGTCATCATATATAACAGGCTCATTTTCTGTTAGCGGTACATATATTTCATAATATCTTTCTTTTCTTCGTTTTGCACGGTCTGTTGCCAAATGTAATACTTCAATAATATATTCCTTTTTTATGCTGTATTTTGATTCTTTTAACCAAGAGTTAAATATTAAATCGTGCATCTTTTTTAATTCGTCACCGGCATAATTGCCCTTTTCCGATGTAAACACAGCATATTTACCGCAGGGAATTTTAATCATTTCAAGGTTTTCTTTTGTTACATCTTCCTTTTTTCTTGCGATTGAATATTTGCCGTTATCAAAAATACCGTACCATAATCCGTCATATACGCCACAAATTCTTTTAGGATAGTGCTCGTAATCTTCAGACCAAATTTCTTTTTCCTGCTCAAATCTGTCGCAGGCTTGGCAACATAAATCTTTTGAGATTCCGTAAACAGTAGTTTCATTCAAATCAATAATTTTGAATTTGATTTTTGTTGCACCTTTTACATTTATTTCAAATATTGCAGGCGGAAAAATATTTACCTCACAATCTTTATTTCGTGCTTGCGTAGGTGTTACACCGTGTTGGTTATAAAAAGCTTTGCAAAAGGAATCATAGCTGTTAAAGTTATATTTGAAAGCAATATCGGTTATTGTATCACTGCTGTTTTGTAAATCGTAAATAGCAAGCGATAATCTTCTTTTTCTGATATAATCTTTAATAGTTGTGCCAAGCATAGAAACAAAAAATCTATTGATTGAATCATTGCTTTGATTTGTTATTTTTGCAAGTTCGTCAATTTCAATATCTTTGCAAATGTTGTTTTCAATATAATCGCAAGCTTCGTTAAGTTCATTTAAAATGTTCATATTTATCACCTCGTTTATCATTATATCAGGTTAATATTAAACCCGCACTGAATATTCGGTGCGGGTTTTTCAGTATCAAATTATTTATCTGAATATAACTTTTCGTGAAGTTTTTCTACTTCGCCTTTAGTTAATTTGTAGCAGAATTTCATTAAAATGAACATTAGTATAAGTAAAACAGCCGGAATAATTGTAGCCGCGTCATAAAGTTTTGAAAGTACAGCTTCGTCCTGAAAAGCTTGTGTGCCTTTATATCCTATTACACCTAAAATAGCCGATGCACCGGAGCCTGCTGCTGTTTGGCCGAGCTTTCTTACAAATGAGTATACACTGTAAGCTGTGCCTTCTTCGCGTCTGCCTGAAAGAAGTTCCTGATAATCGGTTACATCCATTACAAGCGCCCATACTTCAAGTACAAGGAATGTTTGGCCGGCACCGGAGAAGAAAATTAAAATCAAGAAAACATATGGGTTTTCACTTAATGCCGAAAATCTTAATGCCACCATTAAAATATTAACAATTGCCGCAAAAAGCAGACCTGCTGCACAAATTTCTTTTTTGCCGTATTTTCTGATAAGCTTATTCATAAACGGTAAAAATAAAGCCATTGGAAGATATGTGCACACCGTTACCAAGCTGTAAAGGCCCGGTTTATCAAAGTATGTTTTGAAAAGATAGTTATAAATTGTTTGTGTATACATTTGGAAGCCTATAAGAAGCATTGAAATTAAGCAAAGTACAATAAAAGGTTTGTTTTTAAACATAATTTTTATTGTTTTAAATAAGCTGTAATCACTTGCTTTTTGTGTAGGAGGTAATTGAATTCTTTCCGTAGTTAATTTATAGTGGGTGATGATAATTATTACCGAAAGTACGGCGAGTGCACCGACTGCTACTGAAAGCTTTGTTGCGTTTAACACTTTCGCTGTGCTTCCGTCAGCTCCCATTACTGTGCTGTAAACTACAAGCGGTAAAAGTATTTGAGCAGGAAGTCCGCCGATACCTGCACCTATCGAGCGCCACATTGAAAGGGAAGAGCGTTCAACTTCATCATCGGTAATTACTGATGCAAGCGAACCGTAAGGAATGTTAATTCCTGTATACATCATTCCGTAGAAAATATATGTAATGTAAGCGTAAATTAAATACTGATTATCAGACAGACCCGGTATTTTGTAAAACATTAAAAATGCGCCGATTGCTAACGGAAATGACGCCCAAAGTATGTAAGGTCTGAATCTACCGTATTTTGTAGGCTTTCTCGAATCAATAAATGCACCCCAAATCGGGTCGTTAATTGCATCCCATATCCTTGCAACAAACATTAAAACAGCAATTTTGCCGGCGGATATGCCCAATACATCTGTATAAAACATATTTAAAAATGATGATACCAAGCCGAATGTCATTATTCCGCCCATATCACCTAAAGCATAACCTAATTTATCTTTTACTTTTATACCGTGCGTTTCCATAAATTACCCCTTAAAAATAAACAAAATATAATTTTTTACAATAATTATATTATACAAAATACACAAAAGTATGTCAATCATCAATTTCTTGTATTTGCTTAATTGTAATTATTTTGATTTTTATTTTTTTATTTAGCTTTTAGCTCTTTAAGTGTAGGCATTACCAAGAATATTGTGAGGATGAATGATAATATATCGGCAACAGGTTGTGCAAGTGATATACCTGTTTGTGCAAATAATCGCGGAAGTATTATAATCGCCGGTATATAAAATATACCTTGCCTTGCAAGAGCTAATATGGTTGCTTTGCCCGATATTCGCAGGGATTGCATAAGCATATTTGATGCGGTACAAAAGCCGGTAACCACCATTGCAAAACTTTGATACCTGAGTGCTTGTGTGCCGACATTTATAACATCAATATCTTTTCTGAATACGGCAATAAGCTGCGGGGCAAAAATATAACCTATAATTGATAAAACAATAATAATTACAGTTGTAACTTTTGCAAGGAATTTATATCCGTTATAAACCCTGTCATATTTTTTAGCACCGAAGTTAAAACTGCAAACAGGTTGATAGCCTTGCCCGTAACCGATTACAACTGCCATACCTATAAACATAACTCTGTTATAAACACTCATACCTGCTATTACAGCGTCACCAAAAGGCGCACACGCGAAGTTCATCGCGATATTGGCAACTGTACTAATCCCTTGTCTTGACAGGGAAGGCATACCGTTTTTAAATATTGTAAAATATATATCTTTTTTAGGTTTGAATTTTTTTATTGATATTCTGATATTTTCATTTTTAAAAGTTCCGAAATATAAAATAAAAAAGCTGATAGTTTGGCTTATTATTGTGGCAAGTGCCGCACCTGCAACCTCTAATTTGAATGTAAATATAAACAGTGGGTCAAGTGCTATATTTATGATACTGCCGGTAATTATGCCTATCATTGAATATAGCGCACTGCCTTGATACCTTAAATGGTTATTCAGTACAAATGAGCCGAGAATAAACGGTGAACCGATTAAAATATATTTTAAATATGTTGAAGCATAAGCTTTTGTACTTTTTGTTGCACCGAGCATTAACGCAATCGGAGTTGAAAAGAATAAACCGATAATTGCAAGCAGTATACCAACCGCTATTGCTGTAAATAAAGCTACATTTGCATAAATCTGCGCCTCTTCTTTTTTCTTTTCACCAAGAAGTGTGCTTATCATTATTCCGCTTCCGTTTCCGAGAAAAAAGCCTATTGCCTGAAGCAAAGTCATAATCGAAAATACAATGCCTATTGAAGCAACACTTTGCGTATTGATTTTGCCTACAAAAAAGCTGTCAGCCATATTGTAAAATGCTGATACAAGCATTGATAGAATAGTAGGTATTGCAAGTGAAGATATTAACTGCTTAATCGGTGCATTAGCAAGCTTGTCATATTTATTTTTATATTTCTTTTTAGCCATTTTTTCACTCTTTTATTCTGATATATACACTCATTTCATTTTCACCTCTGTTGCAGGATTTGTAATATGGAATAAAGGTGATATTTTCTTTTTCATAAGTGCTTTCTTTGTAATTAAAATATAAACTTTCGTCTTCTTTTTCTCTGTATCCGCTTGCCGTGATTGTTAAATCACCGTTTACTTTCATTTTGCTGGTTTTGGAAATTGAAAGTAATTGCAGGTTTTTTCCGTTGTCTGCCTCTTCTGTGCAGTAAACTATCGGGCCGCGCATCACAGCCACTTTTCCAATGTTTTCTCTGACTGAATTTGAACATTTTATTATTTTTGGCTCGATATTAAAGATTATTGATACACTTGTGTTTTTGGTAATATCAATGTAGGCATAACCGTCAATAATAATATAATCCCTATTTAGTTCAAAATTATCGCACCAATCGGGAATACGAAGTGCAAGCTTAAACGGTTTGCAAGTTTTAATATTAAAATCAATTTTACCGTTTTCAATATAACTTGAGTTTATTTTTATTTCGGCCTTGTCACTTTTTATTTCTCCGCCAATATACTGATGAACATATATGTTTTCATCATTTTCGCTAAAGCAATAATTGCCTAATGATGAAAGCAATCTTGCCAAATTAGGTGGGCAGCAAGCACAGCCAAACCATTTTTGCCTTGTTGGTTTTATATGATATTTTCTGCTGTCTAGGTGTGACGCTTTCGGCAATACTTCAAGTGCGTTAACATAGAAAAATGATTTTCCGTCTTCGCTCATTGAATGTAAAACAGTGTTATAAAGCGCACGCTCAATAACATTTGCATATTTTGAATTTGGCTTGGTTTCAAGCATTCTTTTTGCAAAAAATATTAAGCCGATTGACGCACAAGTTTCGTTATATGCTAAATCATTAGGTAAGTCATATTCAAAGCTGAATGCTTCTCCGTCAACTGTCGAGCCGATACCGCCGGTGATATACATTTTTCTTTTTTCAATGTCATTCCAAATTTTTTCGCAGGCTGATAAAAGCTTATCGTTTTCTGTTTCTTTTGCTACATCAGCCATACCTGAATATAGATATACACCCCTTACAGCGTGGCCGACTGCTTCGCTTTGCTCAATAGGTGGTATATGCGCTTGGTTATAAATGTAATCAATACTGTCATTTTCACGCTTATAGCCCCGTTCTTTATCAAAGTAGTAAGGTTTCGTTCCTCGCTGTAATATAAAAAATGCGGCTGTATCTAAATACTTTTTATTATGTGTAAGTTTGTAAAGTTTAATCAGTGCAAGCTCCGCAATTTCGTGGCCGGGGTAACCTTTAAGTCCGCTCTCATTAAATGTTTCACATATCAAATCAGCAAATTTAACGGTACAGTTTAAAAGCTTGTTTTTACCTGTGGAATTATAATATGCAACACCCGCTTCGCATAAATGGCCAAAGCAGTACAGTTCGTGCCTGTCTTTTAAATTAGTAAATATCTTGCTTCTGTCATTTATAATATACAGTGTGTCAAGATAACCGTTTTCCATCTGTGCAAGGCTTATTAAGTCGATTATTTCATCACACTTATTTTCAAGCTCGCTGTCTTTAGTATTTGATAGGGAATAGGCAACTGCTTCTATCCATTTATATACATCGGAATCTTGAAAGCACCAACCTAAAAATGAATTACTATCGCACTCATTTTCTTTATATTCCCATTTGTCAACAGGGTATACTTTAACATTTTCGCCTTTGCTGATTTTCTGTATAACTTTGCCTGCTTTTTTTAAATTTTCAATGCAATAGCTTTTTGGTGCGTTTTCTATTTCGTCGCTCAACGCTTTTAACTGATAGGGAATCATTTCTTGCCTTACAAGTTCAATATAATTATTCCAAAAATTATCGTCAATATTATTTTTTATAAAATCATTAAATTTAGTTTTATCCATAATTAACTCCAAAAATGCACTTAAGCATAACGCTTAAGTGCATTTTATCATAAATATATTATTTTTTTCAAGGATTAGGCAACATATTCGGCAGTGTTTGAATAGATTTTTGCCATATCTAATCCCTCATATTCTCTAAATGATTTTTCTACTCTTTGTAAGTGCCTTTTTTGAAATTCCATTTCCTTCTTTTTTCTTTTCGATTGCTTTTCATCAATGTAATAAAATACACCGCCTACAAATACTAAAATTATTACATCAATTGCAAGAAACAATTTCATTTCATTGGTTGTGAGCGTACCGAAAAGATTAAATGAAATTGATGTAATTCCAAATCCCGATAAGAGTGTAACAGTTGTAATTAAGATACTTTTGAATAATTTTTTTAATGTTTTTTTCACTGTGAAAAACCTCCTTGTTTCGATTACATCTTCATTTTACCACGAAAGATTTATTATTCAATAAGCAAGGAGCTGATAGTACTTAATATAGGACTATTAAAACAAGCGTTCTAAAATATGTTGACTGCTATTCAATAGTGTTTTTTAATATTTGCCCGGCATTTTCAAGCTTGCTTGCAGGTATACCCGATGGGGATAAAACTATTGTAATATACCTGTTTTCATATTTTTCGATAAACAGCGAAATATTGTTTTTCTCAAAAATTTCTATGTCTTTATCAAATTTTACAGTCATTATAATTTGTAAAGTGTTTTCACTGATTTTTATATCGGCTTTTGGGAATTTGTTTTTCAAAATTTTATAAAAATCCTTTGTTTTGCTTGAATATAAGCGTCTTATTTTTCTTGTTTGCGAATTTATATGCCCGTCACGAATGTATTGGCAAAGGGCTATTTGTTCTGTTTTACTTGCAGTTTGAGCGAATTTGAATTTATTTTGATTATAAATTTGTGTGAGTTCGTCATTCAATATCATAAAACTGATTCGTATTCCGGGTAAAAGCATAGCTGAAAACGAACCTATGTAAATTACATTTCCGTGGCCTAATGTAAAAAGGGCGGGGGTAGGTTTTACATTGTACATAAAGTCATTTTCATAATCATCCTCAATTACTACCGAATTATGCTCAAATGAGTATTCTACAAGCTCCAAGCGCCTTTTTGTTTTCATTACATCGCCCCAGCGAGTCATATGTGATGGGGATACATAAATTATATCGGCATTCTTATCCCTTGTATGCACATTAAAACCGCTGCTTTCAAAAATTCCTATTCCCTGAATAAAGCTTTTATCAGGAAACGATACTGTTTTATCA
>CAVLCX010000018.1:0-2878 GCA_963661525.1 bacterium | reverse complement strand
TTATCATTATCAAACAAAAATGCAAGAATATTGAGTAAAACACCGACGCCTGCACCGATTACAATTCTGTCCGGCGATGCAATTACATTTCTTTTTTCCCTTATGTATTTTGATATTGCACATCTTAAATCATATTCGCCTTGCGTTTGGCTGTAAGTGAGCAGTCGCTCTTTTTGCCTGAGTGCATTTTTAATATATCTCTGCCAAAGCGATACATCAAAGCTTTCAGGGTCTGCGCTTTCACCGTCAAAATTATATTCAATTTTTATTTCATTTTCTGCTTCATTGCTGATTTTATTTTGACTTTTAATATATGATACAAAATAACCGCTTTTTTCTTTCGATACAATGTATCCGTCTGCACAAAGCTCAAAATATGCATTTTGCACCGTTGTGGTTGATACCGAGTAAATCAAAGCTGCTTTTCTGACTGACGGTATTTTATCACCGTGCGCAAGTTGACCTGTTATAATTTGTTTTTTTAAATCGTTATATAATTTGCTGTATTTTTTCATTTATCTGTACCTTATAATTGTAGTAAAAGTGTGTATTTATTTAATTACAGTCGTATTGTATAATAAAAATAAGAATATTGCAAGAAATTAGGTGATTTTTTGAAAAAATGTGCTGTTATAAATGATTTGTCAGGCTTTGGCAAATGCTCATTAACCGCGTCTATTCCTATAATGTCGGCTATGGGAGTTGAAGTACATCCGCTTTTAACTGCTGTGTTATCTAATCAAACTGCTTATGACAGTTTTAAATCCGTATCTTTAACACACACAATGCACCCTTTTATTGAAGAATGGAAAAAGCTCGGTGCAAAATTTGACGGTATATTAACCGGCTTTGTAACAGATAAGGAGCAGCTTGATATTATATCTGAATTTATTGATGATTTTAAAACAAATGATACACTTGTGGTCGTTGATCCAGTTATGGCTGATAATGGCGCACTTTATGACGGATATGATATTCAAATGTGCGATGTTATAAGGAATTTTTGTTTTAGAGCAGATGTTATTACCCCTAACACTACCGAACTTGCCATATTAGCCGACAAGAAGTGTGAAAATGTTTTTAATGAAGCTTGGGTTAATGATTATCAAAATATAGAAAAAAGCCTTAATGTACTTTATAAGCAAGGGATTAAAAAGATAGTCGTTACCGGGTTTAAAGAAGATGATTTGATTTCAAATATTGTGTTTGATAACGGTGTTATTTCAAAAGTATCAAGCCAAAAGGTCGGTGGGTATTTCAGCGGAACGGGTGATGTTTTTGCTTCTGTTCTAACAGGTTCGTTATTAAACGGAAATTCACTTGTGGATTCTTGCAAAAAAGCAGGTGATTTTATATCAAATACAATTAAAGTTACTAATGTTACCGATGGCAACGACGGTATATCATTTGAAAAAACATTAAAGGAGTTAATTAGTTATGAAAAATAAAAAGGTATTAAATATGGTATACGCGGCTGTATTTGCCGCAATGATTTTTGCACTTACAAGATTTGTTCAAATTCAGGTTCCGGGCGGTGCAGGTTACCTTCATTTCGGTGACGCAATGATTTACATAGTTGCTTCAACATTAGGCGGCCCGTGGGCGCTTCTTGCTTCTGCTGTGGGTGCGGCACTTGCCGATTTATCATCGGGATATGCTATTTATGCACCGGTAAGTATAATAGTTAAGGTTTTAATTGCATTACCTTTTGTACTTGTAAATAAAAAGAGCGAAAAGATATTGACACCACTTACAATTTGCCTTACAATACCAAGTGGTATAATTACAGTCGGCGGATATTTTGTAGGTGATTTGATTATCAATAAAGCTTACGCTGTGGCTGATATACCTATGAATATAGTGCAGGCAGTAGGCAGTGCAATTATTTTTGCAATCATTGCACTTGCATTTGATACTGCAAAGCTTAAAAAGAAATTGTTTAGAAATTAAAGAGAGTGATTATATGGCTGATATAGTTTATACATTAGATGGTGATGTTTACCTCAATATTACCAATAAATGCCCGTGTAATTGTGCATTTTGCATTCGTACAAAGGGTGATGCATACGGTGATTCCGAGGAACTCTGGTTTGACATTGAGCCGACTTTTGAAGAAATAAAGAATGCAATTGACGCTTATAATTTTCATAATGTAAATAAGGCGGTATTTTGCGGCTACGGCGAACCTACCAATGCTTATGATAACTTAATTAAATCGGCTAAATATTTGAAAGAAATTAACCCTAATATAAACTTAAGGCTTAACACTAACGGACTTTCGGATTTAATTAACGGCAAGCCGACTGCAAAAGAACTTTCAAGTGTTTTTGATTATATTTCAGTATCACTTAACGAGCCGGACAGTGAAAAATATGATAAAATTACACGAAATTGCTTTAAGGGTAAGGCATTTGACGCAATGCTCAAATTTACTAAAGAATGTGTTGCATACTGCCCTAAAGTAAGAATGACTGTTGTTGATGTTATTTCAAAAGAAGATATTGAAAAGTCACGCAAGGTTTGTGAATCAACAGGCGCTGAATTTAAGGTTCGCTCTTTTGCAAAGGGTAGATAGAAGTTTAAATTGTAAATTTTGTCGAATTTTGTTATGTTAATTGATTGTTCATATAATGTTAATTAGCTGTTAAAAATATCATTGTATTATTTTGGCTATTAAGTTAATATGTAATAGTGGAAAGCAGTTTTTGGGGTCAGAGTTTCTCCTCATTCAATTCATAAAATACTTTTTTCATTTCTCTGTCTGCTTTTAAAAATACTCCATCCACGGTTATGGCACAGCGATGTTCCCACAGCGTCGCTGTGTTTTTTTAGTGCCTTTAGGCAGTTGAGCACCGAAAGGTGCGAAACAAAAAACCAC
>CAVLCX010000017.1:0-13181 GCA_963661525.1 bacterium | reverse complement strand
CTACTACTCCATACTAATTACAAGTAATTGCATTATATCACAAATACCATAACAATAAAACATTTTTTTGAATGTTTTTCAAAATTCAGTCAAAAATATAAATCGGAGGTAATTTTTATGACAAAAAGAGGTTATATCAGGCTGTTTTCATACGCTGTTGCATTTGCGGCTATTCTTTCCATATATGCGATAATGAATATGACAACAGCAAATTCATACAAAGCACAGCTTGAACTGAATTATCAGCAAAGTTTAAATGAACTTTCAGAAAATCTCGATTCAATCGAAACTAATTTAACAAAATCGGTTTATTCAAATTCGGATAAAATGCTTATGGATATAAGCAAAGACTTATATGCCGAATGTTCACAGGCAAAAGACGCACTTTCACGCCTGCCAGTTGAGCAAATGAATTTGAATTCAACCTACAAATTCATCACGCAGGCAAGCGACTATGCATCATATATTGCAAACAAAATTGCGGCAAATCAAAGTATCAGTGATGAAGAACATCAAAATTTGACAAAACTTTTAAAATATTCAAAAGAGCTTAACGAATCCGTAAGCAATATGGCAACAATTGCAAACAACGGTGCAGATATTGACACAGATGAACTAAAGGCAAAGGATGTAAAAATTTCTTCACTTTCCCACAGCTTTTCGGCAACATCAAAAGTGTTTAAAGATTACCCTACTTTGCTTTATGACGGCCCATTTGCCGACGCGGTGCTGAACAGAAAATCAACCTTGCTTGAAAAAGCCGAACAAGTAAGCCGTGAGAACGCACGCGAAGTTGCGGCAAAAGCACTTGGCTGCAATATAAGCGAAGTAACATATTCGGGTGAAGACAGCGGTGATATGCCTTGCTACACATTCACTTATTCGCAAAAAACAATCGGAATTACCAAAAAAGGCGGGTATGTGGCTTATATCCTTTACGGCGGTAAAATCAATCGTTCATCAATAGATAAAGATAACGCAATAAATCTTGCGCAAAGCTATCTTAATATGCTCGGTTACAGCAATATGGAAAACACCTATTATGCAATTAACAATAATATTTGCACAATAAATTTTGCGTACAAAACAGGAAATATAACCTATTATGCAGATTTAATTAAAGTAGGTGTTTCAATGGATAACGGTAAAATAGTATCACTTGAAGCGCAGGGATATTTAACAAATCACATTAAACGAAAAGGTTTTGACTGCAAGCTTACAAAAAGCGAAGCGCAAAGCAAATTATCAAAAAGCCTTAAAGTTATAAATTGCAAAAAATGCGTGATACCGAAAGAAAACGGAAAAGAAGCCAACTGCTATGAATTCAGGTGCAAGAGCAGTGAAACAAAAGAAGAAGTTTTGATTTATATTAACGCCGATAAAGGATATGAAGAAGATATTATGCTTTTGCTTTATTCCGACGGCGGCACGCTCACAAAATAATTGAATAATTATACTAAAACAGAAAATAATACTCTTGAAAGGAAGTATCATTATGAACAGCAAAATTTTAATTATAGCCATTGCAATTGCAGTAATTGCAACTGTATTTATGGGATGTGCAAAAAATAACAATGATATGACAACAACTACAATTCCGTCAAGCGAAACCACCGTTTCCGATACAAGCCAAACAACAGATAATATGGAAAGCGAAGCCGGCAGTGCTGTAAGCAAAGCAGGTGAAAAAGCAGATAAAATCGGTGATGATATCGGCGAAGGCGCAGATGATGTGGCAGACGGAATAGGCTCAGGTGTTGACAAAGCAGGAGATGCGGTATCAGACGCACTTGACTAAACAAACAAATAAATAAAGCCTCGAGTTTTTACACTCGAGGCTTTATTATATAATATGTGCAAAAATGATTGCCCCCAAAACAGTAAGTATACCCGATACAGCGATTGAAAGGCTGCTCATAGCACCCTCAACCTCACCGAGTTCCATTGCTTTGGCTGTGCCGATTGCGTGTGAAGATGTACCGATTGCAATACCTTTGGCAATAGGATGATTGATTTTAAATATTTTGCAAATCCCCTCTGCCAAAATATTACCTAACACACCTGTTATAACTATTACCGCAACAGTTATTGTTACATACCCGCCAAGCTCTTCGCTTACACCCATTCCGATAGCGGTAGTAATAGATTTCGGCAGTAATGTTACATATTCCTTATGTGACAGTTTAAATATAAAAGCCAAAATCATAATAGTGGTAAGGCTTGTTAAAACACCTGATAAAATACCGAAAAGCACCGCTTTATGATTCTTTTTCAGAAGTTCGATTTGCTGATAAAGCGGAATTGCAAGACAGGCAGTAGCCGGAGTTAACAGCCAGCTCAAGTATTTAGCGCCGTCATTATAAGTATCATAATCAATATTACAGCACAAAAGAAATACAATAGTAATAACAATTGAAATCAAAAGAGGATTAAAAATACCCGTCTTAAATTTTTTCTTTAAAAAAGAACCGAAAGCGTAAGATAAAAGGCTTACCGCAACACCTAAAAATGCCGAACTTTCAAAAAAATCACTCATTTACCACACCCTCACTTTCGCTGTTCTTTTTTTCTTGAAATTTAATAATTCTTTGCGATACACGCCCACTGACAGCCATTACCGCAATAAGAGATATAACCGTTATCACAGCCACCGGAATAATCAGCGGTTTTAAAACTCCCCAGCTTTTCATCAGTCCCACACCGGCAGGGATAAACATAAGCGGCATTATTTCAATAAGAAACATACCGGTATCCTTTACAGCTTCAAGTTTAATAATTTTTGTGCAAAGGCAAACGAACAAAATCACCATAGCATAAATACTTGCCGGAATAGGCGCAGGAATGAGAAAATTAAGACCCTCGCCTATAAATGAAATTAAAAGTATAATTAAAAACTGCTTAACATATTTCAATCTTTTCACCAAACCTAATTAAAATTACGATTATTTAGTATATCACGATAAAACTTTGTGTCAATTGTATAATTTGCAGATTTTTTTGCAAATTTCAATAAAAATTTGTTTATATTTGATTTTTATAAAAAATTGATATATTATTGACTTATAAATTACTAAAAGCAGGTGATAAAATGAGCCTTTATGATAAAGCAAATGAAACAGCAGATTACATAAAATCAAAAACAAAAAGTATTCCCGATACCGCAATTGTACTTGGGAGCGGACTCGGTATGTTTGCAAATGAAATTGAAAAAGAACTTGTACTCGATTATAAGGACATTCCGAATTTTCCCGTATCCACCGTACCCGGCCACGACGGAAAACTTATTTTCGGCAAAATAGGTGAAAAGAAAATAATCGCAATGCAAGGCAGATTTCATCTTTATGAGGGATACAGTGTTGAGCAGGTAACTTTTCCTGTTCGTGTTTTTCAACTTTTAAATGTAAAAAATTATATAGTCACAAATGCATCCGGTGCTATAAATCTTAATTATAAACCCGGTGATTTAATGATAATTAGTGACCATATCGGCCTTTTTTGCCCAAGCGCTCTCTTTGGCAAAAATGATGAAAGATTCGGCACTCGCTTTCCGTCAATGAGTGAAGCTTACAGCAAAGATTTAATCAAAATCGCAGAAAAAGCCGCACGAAAATGCAAGCTGAATGTTCACAAGGGTGTATATTGCTACTGCAAAGGCCCTATGTTTGAAACTCCTGCCGAAATCAGATTTTTACGCACTGCCGGTGCAGACGCAGTTGGAATGTCAACAGTACCTGAAGTTGTATGCGCAAATCACGCAGAAATGAAAGTTTTGGGCATATCGTGTATGACAAATATGGCTGCCGGAATACTTGACAAGCCTTTAACCCACATTGAGGTTATGGAAACGGGCAAAAAGGTTGAAAAAGAATTTTCCGCATTTATGAAAGAAATAATAAAATCAATATAGTAAAATACAATAATACAGAAAAACAGCCATCGGATTTTCCGATGGCTCAGCGTGTAGAAAAAATCGAATTATAAATTTCTACACGCTGGTAGATTTTGAGAAAGTGAGATAAATTTTGTATTTTGTGAGTGGGAGCTGTACGATGGTACTGCCCCCGAACAAAAGACAAAAAGCGCCAAAAATAGCTTGGACTCGATGTCCAAGCTATTTTTCATAATCCCTCCGAGTGCAACAAGTTGCACCCACCGTCTCACCTGTCGGTTCGGTCGGTGCTTCTGCACTTTGTGCAGAGGTCTCCACCGGAGACCCGCACCCTTTGCAAGGGAGGCAAAAAGGTTTATTTATTTTATTAGGCGCGTTTTAGCCGCTTTATCGAAAATTATAATTCAGCGATAACTTCAACTTCGCAAAGAACACCTTTAGGTAAATCCCTAACTGCAACGCATGAACGAGCAGGCTTTGAAGTGAAATAAGCACCGTAAATTTCATTGAATTTTGCAAAATCATTGATGTCTGCAAGGAAGCAAACTGTTTTAACTACCTTTTCCATTGAAGTTCCTGCTGCTTCAACAACAGCTTTAAGGTTTTTGCAAACCTGATGTGTTTGCTCTTCAATAGTTTTTGCTTCTACTGTGTTTGTTTCAGGGTTAATTGCAATTTGACCTGAAGTAAAGAGCAAACCGTTTGCCTTTATTGCCTGTGAATAAGGCCCGATTGCACCCGGTGCATTATTTGTTGATACATATTCCATAATATATTCCTCCTATTATCAGTCGCAGACTTCAAAGCCTGCTTCTTTAAGTGCGTTTTTAATTTGAACTATATGTTGATAATTTCTTGTTTCAATACCGATTTTAAGATAGCAATCGGTAATATTCATATCAAGGTCTGTGCTGTCATAATTAACGGAAACAACATTTGCTCCGTTTTCGGCAATAACCTTACTTACGCCGAGAAGTTGGCCGGGCTTGTCCGAAAGTGCAATTGTGATATATGCGCTTCTGCCGCCCATTTTAAGTCCTCTTTCAACTACTCTTGAAAGAATTGTAACATCAATATTACCGCCTGATACAACACAGCATACTTTCTTACCTTCAAGGTCAGGAATTTTACCGTTCATCACAGCGGCAACAGGAACAGCGCCTGCACCTTCCGAAATAAGCTTTTGCTGCTCCATAAGTGTGAGAATAGCAAGTGCAATTTCATCATCGCTGACTGTATAAATACCGTCAACATACTTGCTTACAAGTTCATAAGTGTTAGTACCCGGAGTTTTAACTGCAATTCCGTCTGCAATAGTTTGCACACTTTCAAGTGTTTCAATTTTACCATCGGCAATACTCTTTTGCATAGACGGAGCACCTACCGCCTGAACGCCGTAAACTTTGCAATTAGGATTGATTTGCTTGATAGTATATGCAACACCTGCGATAAGTCCGCCGCCGCCGATTGGCACAACCACTGCGTCAACATCAGGAAGCTGATCAAGAATTTCAAGGCCGATTGTACCCTGGCCCGCAATTACATCAGGGTCATTAAAAGGATGAATAAATGTATATCCCTTTTCTTTTTGAAGTTCGATAGCTTTGTTATAAGCATCATCATAAACACCTTTTACAAGGCAAACATCCGCACCGTAACGCTTTGTAGCTTCAACCTTGCTGATTGGCGCACCGTCAGGCAAGCAGATAAGTGATTTAATTCCGTTTTTAGTAGCTGCAAGTGCCACACCCTGCGCATGATTACCGGCAGAGCAGGCAATTACGCCCTTTGCCTTTTCTTCATCTGAAAGCTGGCTGATTTTAAAATATGAACCTCTTACTTTAAATGAACCTGTAACCTGCAAGTTTTCTGTTTTTAAATAAACATCGCATTGCGAACTGATGTTTTTAGCACGAATCATATCAGTTTCCCTTACAACTTCTGATAAAACCCTTTTTGCTTTGTATACTCTGTCTAATGTAAGCATATTATTGTCCTCTGTAAGTAAATTAAATATAATGTTCATAGGTCATTTTACTCTTATAATTATAATTTGTCAATCACACCGGCAAAATTACTTTAGTATCAATAAATATTTTTTCTATTGACTTTATACTGTTAATATTATAAAATTAAATATAGCTTATAAAAAAGTAAATCTGTTTAGGCAGAAAGGTTTAATTATTATGGTTAACACAAAGAAAAACATTAAAAAAATTTTTGCATTTTTATTATGCATTGCCGTTATCGGCTGTGTATTTGCCGGTTGTTCAAAAAGCGGTGAAGCAGATGAAATTACAGACAAAACAATGCTTATAGCTTATACCGAAGAGGTTGAACCGTTCCTTTATAAAGATAAAAACGGAAAGCTTGCAGGTTTTGATGTAGATTTATTTGAAAAAATTTATGATAATGTTAAAAACGACACAAAAAATTACGAATTCGTAAAAGTAGATAAAGATTATAAAGTAGGCGACGATGTAGCTTATACCGATAAAAAGGGTACTGAATACATTGCATACACTATGATAGGCGCAGTGCAGAAAAATGTAGGCTCGGTTAACGAAGATTTCAGCTTTACAGATGATATTATTACTAACAGAATTATCACTGTTACAAAATCAGGCAATAACATTTCTGATTACAGCGACCTTACAGGCAAAAAGCTTGCAGTAGTTACAGACAGTGCAAAAGCCGCTCTTGATAAAAATGCAACAATTAAAAATAATAATAAGAATGTTGTTTATCCAACCGTTGAAGATGCGCTCGCTGCTCTTGATAAAGGCAGTGTTGACGCATTAGTAACCGATGAATTCAGCTTCTCTCCGCTTGACACAGCAGAAAACTATCAGGTATTAAACGGTTCTCTCGGCGAAATATCATATGCCTTTATGTTTAAAAAAGGTGACTGGGTTGTTGACAACTGGAATGAGGCAATCTATGAACTTAAAAGCTCTGATTATAACGATAAAGACGAATTCACACCAATGGTTGAAAAATACTTTGGTTACAATGCATCAAATTTCGACTTCGTTCCGTCTAAAACAAAATAATATATAACAGAACATATGAAAAGAGCGGATACCTATTTGGTTAGGTATCCGCTCTTTTTATGCAAAAAATTATCCCCCAACATTGTTGGAGGACTGCTTTGGCAAAAGCTGCCGTCATACAAAATTAGATTTTTTGCGCATTTGCAAGTGCTTCCTTTTCCGCCTTGCGCTGAGCTCTCTTTTTCTTAGCCTTATATCCCATAAGTTTATCAAGCTGTTCATCAGGTGTAGTACAGGAACCGAGTGTAACGGTTGAACTGCCGTAAATACCGTGAAAGTCTGAACCGCCGGTCATAAGAAGCTTATGCTTTTTGCATATACCTGCAAACATTTCAACATCGGCATCTGTTGCTGACGGATGCCAAACTTCTATTCCGTCAAGTCCCATTTCAATATAATTTTCGATTTCATCATAATTATCAAGAAATGCCGGATGAGCAAGAACAGCGATGCCGCCGGCACCGTGAATTTCATCAATAACTTCTTTGACATCAGGATATTTTGTAGGAGCTAAAAGGTTAGTTTCACTGTCAGGTGAAAACAGAGCATAATAAAGATCACCGAAAATTTTATCGGTATATCCGGCATCCATAAGTGCGTGCATAATATGTTGCTTAAAAAGATTTGTAGAACCCGAAGCGTGACCGATAATAAATTCGGTTGAAATCGGAAATCTTGCCGCAACTTTAAGCATCATTATTTGGCCGGCTCTTTTGCGTGCAACTGAAGTGCGCTTGCACAAGCCTTCAAGTCTGTCAGGTGTGTCTGCAAGGTAGCAAAGAATGTGAACTTTTTTGCCGGCTTCATTATCAAAAGCCGAAAGTTCAACACCAGGAATAACATTAACACCGTAGCGTTTACCGATAACCTGCCCTCTTACAGTACCTGCAAGGCAATCGTGGTCTGTTATGGCAATAGTTTCAATACCGCTCTTTTGAGCTATAACAATAAGGTCTTCTATACCAACAGATCCGTCGCTGAGTTTTGTATGACAATGTAAATCTGCTGCCATAACAATCTCCTTTCGTTTAATAGACATTTAAACTGCCTATTGTGTATATTTGGGCGATAACAGCAAAAAACTTCTGCTCACTGCACCCATATATATTACAGTGAGTAAAATAGCAGTTTGTCCCTCAACATATAGGATAACACAGTTTTTTTCTTTTTTCAAGTTTATTTTAGACAATTATTTACTTTTTTAACAACTAATTGTAAAAATTTTCCAACTTCCTTGCCAAAATGCTTATCGGCAAGCCGACTACATTGAAGTAATCACCGTCAATTTTTTCAACAAGAAGTGAGCCTTTACCCTGAATACCGTATGCGCCGGCTTTATCAAAAGGCTCATTTGTTGAGATATATTTATTGATTTCATCATCCGAAAGTTCAAAAAATTTAACTTTTGTTTGAACGCTGAAAGTTTCGGTTTTATCATTTTTAATTATTGTAACACCGGTAAAAACGCTATGTTCTTTCCCGCTTAAACTTTTAAGCATTAAAAATGCGTCGTGCTTATCTTTCGGCTTACCTAAAATTTTATCGCCGATTGCAACCACCGTATCTGCACCGATAACAATATTATCACTGCGTCTAAAAGGTTCTGCTTTGATTTTTGATAAATATTCAACTGCCTCATCGGGTTTTATATTTTGAGGCAGTGTTTCGTCAACATCTGCGCTGTCAACTTTAAAATCATCTGTTATAAAAGATAAAAGTTCTTTTCTCCTCGGCGATTTTGATGCTAAAATAATCATTATAATGTACCCCTTTGGTAAAGTCCCCTTGTGTATTTAAAATCAGGCTTTGCCCCCTGCTCATAAAGTGACATAACATTTTCAACCTGTTTTTGACTTTCAATTGAAAAATAAAAATGAACAAAATCCGTTTTCACTTCTCTAATTCTGTCAAACATATAAAGCGGATAGCAATTGAGCATTTCAACACAAGGAAAATCACTGCATATAACGGGAAATTCCATACCTTTTCTGTCAGTAAGCTTTCCTTGCTTATTACATTCAAAACAGCCAATATCATTTTTAACCGGGCAATTTCTTGTAAGCATAAGCGGCAGATAGCCATAAACAATCATACCCGTATCCTCTGCTTTAATGCTGTTTATTTGCGCTTGTGTAAGTTCAAATGACAAAATAGGATGTTCAATTTGATTAGCCGAAGCGGAATTAAAAATATTAAGTCCGAAATCACCGTAAACTTCAAACCCCATATTTTTGCAAAGGGTGTATGAGCCTATATTGCCGCAAAGTGCTTTGCTCACCCCTGCTTTTTTCAGCTTTTCAAGTTTTGCCTTAATTTCATTTTCAATTCCGAAAAGTCCCCTCGGCAAAACAACGCCTGCGCGATTATCAACAAAATCTTCAAGGCTTGAATTTATAGGGATAAACACTCTTTTAAAAGGATGATTATCAGGTATTTGGCTTGCATTTGCAAACGAAGCTGTGGCATAAGGCACATCATTTTTTTCAAATTTCGGATATGCCACATCATAAGCCTTGTATCTAATCTTTATTTTTTCCTGCTCATCAAGCTTTTGAATTGCCGTTCTTCTCATTTCGTTAATTTTAGAAGCCGACATAATAAGCCCGTCATCAAGAGTAACATTTATATTTTTCACATAATATTGCGTACCGCCGAATTTTGAAAGCCTTTCGCATACCGTAGCTGTATTCATCGGCTTGTTAATTGCTTTTTCAGGAATTTCACCTACTGCTTTTACTTCTTTTTTATCGGTTTTTACAGTCAAAACCGCATTTTGATTTTCTTTGCATACAAAATCAATATCGACACCGATAAGTGGAGTTTCCTTTTCATAATTTTTAGCAATTTCTTTAAGCACATCATTTGTAGTGGCAACCACATCTTCCTTTTGCCTTGTGCCAAACATATTTTTACCAAGCTTTGAATTCAAATATCCGTCTGTAAATCCGCTTCTTGAAAATACGCTTCTGAGCATAAATTCATCACTTGGCGAATAATTACCGTCAATCGTCTTTTTCACTGCGCTGACTGCCATTGATACATATTCAGGGCGTTTCATTCTGCCCTCTATTTTAAGGCTTGTTATTCCATCAAGCTTATCAAGCTGCGATATTAAGCTTAAATCTTTTAGTGAAAGCGCACACGCAGTATCACCGCCGGCTGTAAAAGGCAAGCGGCACGGTTGGGCGCAAAGCCCCCTGTTTCCGCTTCTTGAACCAATCATTGAAGAAAGATAGCACTGCCCGGAAACAGACATACAAAGCGCCCCGTGAACAAAAAGTTCAAGTTCCAAATCGGTGCTTTTCCTTATTTCTTCAATTTCTTTCAGGCTCATTTCTCTTGGCAATACAACACGGGAAAATCCCATATCTTTAACCGCCTTTGCACCGCTCGGCGTCATCACAGTCATTTGAGTTGAGCCGTGTAGCCTTGCGCTCGGAAAATGCTCCCTAATCATTTTTGCAACGCCCATATCCTGAACAATGAAAGCGTCAACACCGCATAAAAGTGCGTCTTTTACGGTATCGTAAGCCTCTCTCATTTCATCATCACGAACAAGAATATTAAGTGTTAAATAAACCTTAACATCACGGCTGTGGCAATATTCAACTGCTTTTTTAAGTTCCTCATTATCAAAATTGCCGGCATTGCGTCTGGCGTTAAACGATTTACCGCCAAGATAAACCGCATTTGCACCGCTACGCACACCGGCAATAAGCGACTCCATACTTCCCGCAGGAGCCAAAATTTCAAATTTCATATTATCTCTCATTCAAAATTATTTGTTTGCAAGTTTTTCCCTTAATTCGCTGATTTCGCGGTTAAGGCGTTCCACTTCACGCCTTGCAACATCAACTTCCATTCTTGCTCTTGCGCTGTCTTCAAGGTAATCTTTAATCTGCGCACGAAGATTATCAGCCGAAGCAGTAGCTTTTTTGCTTGCGTCGGCATTATCAAGGGCAACAAGAACAGCCGCCTGAGTCATTGAAAGAGATGGATTGGAATTGATGATAGCCCTCATATTTTCGCTGATTTCATCAGCAAGAGTTTCAACATATTCTGCTTCATCTTCAGTTACGATTGTATAACTTGCACCGCCTATTTTTACATGAACTTTATTTTTATTCATAATTTACACCTTCAAAATAAATCGACATATTTCTACTCAATAAGTATATCAACAAACAGTATAATTGTCAACGCGAATAAAAAAATTTAATAACTTTTCTATATTTTAGCAAAAGTTTATAATTAGTTTATTGATATAAAAATTATTTTGTATTAAAATATCTGCGTGAGGATTCGGGAGGGTGAAAATGGACGAATTTAATGTTAACAAAATCGGCTCAAACTTAACTGCAGTAGCCAATTTTTATAATCATCGCAGGGCGGAGCTTCAAAAGAAAATATACTCAAATGCCTTTGGTGCATCTAACGGATACATAATATCATACCTTTGTGAAAACGAAGATAAAAATATATTTCAAAGGGATATTGAGCGTGAATTTGACTTAAGCCGCTCCACAGTTTCAACCATCCTTAAAGAGCTTGAAAAAGAGGGACTTATTGAACGAAAGAGCGTTATTATAGACGCAAGGTTAAAAAAAGTCGTACCTACGCAAAAAGCAAAAATGATTAACGAAGCCTGCTCAAAAGAAATCGCCCATTTTTTCTATGATTTGGCAAGCAATTTGAGTGATGATGAGTTCGGTACATTCGTAAAAGTGCTGAACACGCTTAAGAAAAACAGCGAAAGAATACGAAACGATATATCAAGAGATATTTACTAAACAAAACCGTCATTAAGACGGTTTTGTTTTTTATATATCAATGCATAAATGTAATAAAATTATAATATTACTAGTATAGACAAGTTTTGATTATTGTGATATTATATAACTATTAAACTGTAATATTATGTCTATCGGCAATTACGGTGATTATTTGGGTATTATACGAGGGTATTATATGGGTGACTATAAAGTTAACATAGTCAATTTGAATGTGACGAACAATTATGTTGAACTCACGATAGAGCTTGAGGGAAACCAAAAGCTTTACTATCCGCGAATTTCAGCTTGCTTTTACAGTGAAAGCGATAACAGAATTTTACCGATGGATTTGAAATCCTGCAGTGACAACAAGGCTGTTGCAATCGGTATATTCGACACACCGTTTTTATTTTATAATGATAACAGCAGTAAAAATGTTAAAGTTGATTTTCTTTTCAGTGACGGAAACGGGGAAAACATAATAGTTAAGCCTGAAAACGAATTGATTATTCCTATAAAAAAGAAAAGTGCTTTAACGCGCTTTTTTTCAAGCAGCAGAAGAGAAAAATCAAAAATGATATTCACACTTTTGATGTCAATTCTTTTTTTACCGTACAGAAGAATGAAGGTTCAGCCGAATAAAGTAACATTTTTATCTAACAGGGCTGACAGGCTTACAGGTAATATTAAAGCTGTATTTTTTGAAATGACTAAACTTGATAATGTTGATATAACAGTACTTTGCAAAAAAGGCGGACTTAAAGATAATTTGCCTAACTTATTCAAATTTTTCAAGCTTTATGCCACAAGTTCGGTAGTATTTGTTGATGATTACTATCATTTCCTTTCTTACATAAAAAAGAAAGATGATGTTAAACTCATTCAGCTTTGGCACGCTTGCGGCGCATTTAAAACTTTCGGCTTTTCAAGGCTTGGGCGTGACAGCTATCTTCGCCAAAGCTCGCCAAACCACAGGCAATATGATTATGTTGTTGTAAGTTCAAATGAGGTTATTCCGTATTATGCCGAGGGCTTCGGTGTAGCCATGGAAAAGGTAATACCTCTTGGTTCACCGCGCTGTGATGTACTTGAAAGCGAAAGCTACAAGAAAAGATTTGTTAAAAACTTTTATAAAGACAATTCTGAACTAAAAAGCAAAAGAATACTTCTTTTTGCGCCGACATTTCGCGGCGGCGGTATGGGTAACTGCTCCTACCCTATTGAAAAATTTGAAGCAGATAAAATTTTCGATTCAATCGGGGAAGATTGGGTAATTGCAGTTAAAATGCACCCTTATCTTCAGGAACGCCCAAATTGCAGTGATAAATATAAAAGCAGGCTTATTGATTTTACATCGAAATATGACATCAACGATTTATTATTTGTTACCGATTTGCTTGTAACAGATTATTCGAGTGTTATTTTTGAAGCTTCAATAGTAGATGTACCTATGCTGTTTTATGCATT
>CAVLCX010000016.1:0-13375 GCA_963661525.1 bacterium | reverse complement strand
TGGGGTTAGCCTATTGATACTGTAATCATTAGATTACTTGAGTAGGAAGCTCGGTATTTCAATGCCGAGTGGTTCACTCTGTTGGTTAAGGGTTCAACTCCCTTATGACACACCACTTAATAGGACTGAATTAGCTGCCTGATACTATCGCTAAACATTTTTGTTAGATAGTAATGAATAAGCGAAGGTTAAGAAGTTAGTCCACTTGCAACCATGTCAGAGTACGATAGAGCTATTTAACAACGCTTTACATAATTACATTGTACTAAAAGTGGTACCGAAATAACAAGGGTTGTCTGTTAAGGGATAACCCTTTTAATATAATTGAAAGGAGACAATTATGTCAAAAATACTTGTTATTACCGAGAAGTTCAGTCAAGCAAAAGCTTTAAGAGCAGGATTAAGACAAAATATTGAAGCTAAAACTTATCAAAATTCATATAATAAGTCTAAGAATCCAAATTTGTATTATGAAGGGGATTCTACAATTATTGTTCCTGCTCATGGTCATTTGTTTGAATTATATGATATTCCTGATTATCTTGAAGGAACAATTCAAAAAAATGAAAATGGAAAAACTAATTGGAGAGAGTTTGCCGATAAAATACCTTATATACCTGAAACATTTAGGTACAAGCTTAAAAGCGGTTGGGAAAAAGGTCAATTTGAGTTAATAAAAAAATTGATTAACAGAGATGATGTCGAAAAAATTTATAATTTTGGCGATCCGGATGCGGAAGGTGAACTTCTCATAAGAGAAATTTTAATACATGCTAACAATACAAAACCTGTTGAAAGAATTGAAACCAAATCACTTGTACCATCCGAAATAGCAAATGAATATTATCATCCATATAATTCAAATAATTATACATATCTATATTTTGAAGCATTAGCACGGCAACAGACAGACTGGCTTACAGGCATTAACTTTACTGTTATGTTAACTTTGAAATCGGGTGTATTCTTTCCGGTAGGTCGTGTGCTTGTACCTATTGTTAGATATGTGTATAACAAAGTGAACGATCATGAAAATTTTGTTCCTGAAATATCATATGGTATCAATATGATTTTAAAAAGGGATAAAAAGAAATATATTATAAGTTCGTCTCAGCCGGAAATATCATTTGCAAAAGATGAAAAAAATTTATGCGATAAACTCAGAAATGAACTTCAAAATGGTGTTACAGTTGTAACAAAAGTTGAAAAGAAAAAGAAAAAATTTTCTCCTAAAAAATTATATTCTACATCAAAAATTCTTGGTGATATGAGTTCAAAATACGGTTTGTCAATGGATATGACAACTAAAGCACTTCAAATCTTATATGAAGATGCAAGAATCATGTATCCGCGAACAGACTGCGAATATTTGCAAACTTGTGAAATTGATAACACAAGGAAAACAATAGAGGGGCTTATAAGCGCAGGATACCCATTAAAGTTTCACACAAAGAAAAGTGTTTTTGACGATAAAAAGTGCGGAGAAAAAGGTGAAGGAGGACACACAGCGATTATTATCACTAATAAGTTCTTTAGTGATAGTGAATTTGAAGCATTACAACCATATGTACAAGCGGTATATCTTGCGATATTTAATCGTACTATATCTAATTTCTGTGATTCACCTGATGTTGATGAAACAACAGTAACGCTAAAAAATGGCGATTATACTTTTAAGATTAAAGGCAATGTTGTTAATTCACAAGGCTTTTTTGAATTTGAACCGAGAACATTATCTGATGAATTACCGTACTTTGCTGAGTGTGAAGCAATTAAGGATGTTGAATTTGAATCAGTTCAAAGAAAAACAAAAGCACCGCCTATGCCTACAAATAAAAATCTTACCAAATATCTTGAAAATCCTAATGATAATTATAATGCTGATTTATCAACGATTTCTGATACTGAAGAATTAAATGGAATTGATGAAGAACAGTATTATGAAAAAATAAAAAACGGTGCAACAATCGGTACTCCTTCAACTATCGGACCTACTGTAACAAAGGCAATAAGATATGGATATATTACTGAAACAAAAGGCACTTTGAATATTACCAAAAAAGGCAAGGCTTTAATTGAAACATTAGACCGACTCGATTTGCATAACCTTGATGCAAATCGTACAGTTGAATTAAATAAAACAATTAAGCAAATCGGGAAAAAGGTTTATACGCTTGAACAAAATAAACAGGCAATAAAAAATGAACTTTGGGAAGCATCAAAAGTAATGCGTGCCAAAAACATTGTTGTTTCTGTTGATGATTTAAGAGAACCTACTGAAACGGTTGGTAAATGCCCTTACTGTGGCTCTCCTGTATATGTCGGTAAAAATTCATATTATTGTGGAAACAAAGAATGTAAATTTTATTTATATAAAGAAGATAGCTTTTTTAAAAATGTGTTAGGTAATAAAACAATTACAAAAACCCAAGCAAAAGGATTCCTTTCATCTAATAGACAAGCTAAAGTTACATCTATAAAAAGCAAAAAGAAGTTTGATGAAAACGGAAAGCCAAAAGTATATGATGCAATAATCACTGTTGATTTTGCAGACGGCAAAACTAAATTTTCATTTGGAGAATTTGCCGAAAAGAAAAAATCGAAAAAAGGAGGCAGTAAAAAATGACAACACTTACTTTAATTTTAGTGTTACTTGGTATTTGTATTGTCGAATCTATTATATTCACATTATCAGTTAAAACTTATAAAGTGTTTATTAAAATTATAGGGTTTGTTGCCTTTATTGCAATCATTGTTATAGCGGCGTTTTTCTTCTATAAACAAGGATATATTATGATTTAATGAAAAGCGGAAAGGATTTATAATGTATATATTAACTAAAAAAAGATTTAATGTAGAAAGCCAAGAGGAAGAATTTCAATATTATACAGGAAAAAACAAATATGTTTTAGGCGAATGCCATTATGGTTTATCAGATTCAATTGAAGAAGCAAAAACATATTCAACAAAAAAAGATGCTGAAGAAACTGCAAGGGTTTTAAAGACATTAACAGTTTTCCCTGTTGGAAATGATTTCCAAATACTTGAAAAATAATATTAAGACCAACATAGAAGCCCGACAAAAAATTATCAGGCTTCTATGTGTTTTTTTGATTTTATTACTATATATACTTACAATCGAAAGGAGTTTTTACATGAAAAATAAATATATCATAAAAACACTATCAATATTTTTGGCTATTGCTATGTTATTAACAATCTCTCCAACATGCGTATTTGCAAACGATAATTATACTGAAGTTATCAACAATGCAGGAAAAGAAATTCAACAACAAATGATTTCTCGAAATAATGAGTTCAAAGTTTCATTTGATTTACCAAAATCATATAACACAACAAAGGTATCAACAGATTTATATGAAAGTATTTTTGCTGATGATAATAAAATATCGTTAAAAGCCGGAGATTACTTGGCATTTTCTTATGATCAAATTGATTATAGGGGAGAAATTTTAGAATCAGGCAATAATTATAATTATATATTTACAATATCAGCAACTTATTATGACAATTATAACCAAGAGCAGTATATTGATTTAAAAACAGAAGAAATTATAAATTCGCTAAAGCTTAATAATTTATCAGAATACGAAAAAGCAGTTAAGATTAACGAGTGGATATATAATAATGTTACATACGATTACAATGTGGTTGGTTACTTGCCGTTTACGCCTTACAATGCTCTTGTATCAGGAAAAGCAGTATGCCAAGGATTCTCTACTCTTACTTATTTACTTGCCACGAAAGCAGGATTAAATACACATATCATAAGAAGTGATAGTCATAGTTGGAATGTAGTTAAAATTGATGGGAAATGGTATTATTGGGATACAACATATAATAATTCTGCCAAAAATCCCGATAAATACTTTTTGGTTTGCTCAAAACATTCATCTGGGAAAATCGTTAATAACAGTAGAAAGAATTTAGAATTTTTTAGCAAACACAAATTAAATGATACCTGCTATATTAACTGTAATAGCGATAAAAAAACAAATAGCGATTCTACACTTGTGAAATCCAATATTACAAATTTAAAAATCAAAAAATCAAAAAACAAAGTAAATATATCTTGGAAGAAAAATAAAAATGTTACCGGCTATCAGGTCCAATATTCTACTACTAAACAATTTAAGAAAAAGAATACTAAAACAATCACAATAACAAAAAACAAGCCTTCTGCCTCATTTAAAAGACAAAAAGGAAAAACATATTATGTAAGGGTTAGAGCATATAAATCAAGTTGCAATCAACATAAAAAATATGCTTGGTCAAAAATAGTTAAGGTGAAAAAATAACCGTCTGTTATGTTGACATTGTATATAATTTAATATATAATATTTGTATAAGTTATAGTTATAATATTAAGTTATTTTTTATAGACAGTTATTTTTTGATTGGTTTTTCAAGGAATAACTGTCTTTTTTTATGCTCATTTTTACGCTTTTGTGTATTAGTGAGCATTTTTTAATGTTATTTATAATTTATAAATTCTAATTAAGGAGGAAAGCATATGATAAAAGTATGCATGATTTGTTTTGGCTGATACTGTTGTCGGAAAAATCATATATGAAAAATTCAGAAATGATGATTTTTCTATAGTTGTTGTTCAATTAGCAGGTGGCGATACGATTACTGTAAAAGGTTATCGTTTGCCGACAGACAATATGACCTATGAATTCAGCGGCACAATTACTGATGATAAAAAATACGGTCCAACACTTTCTTGTGACATATATAATATAGTTGCGAGAGACAAAAATAATATTGTGAAATTTATCGCAAAAAACATTGACGGTATCGGCAAAGTTACTGCAAATAAATTTTATGATATGTATGGAATGGATACTTTTGACGCACTTAAAGACCTTGATAAAATTCAAAAAGTAATCAAGAGTAAAAAAACAGCAGAAAAAGTCTTTCAGTCCGCTTCCATTGTGTTCATTGATAAAGATGTGTTATTTACTTTGTTGAAATATGATATTTCTAACAAGGTAATTAACGAAATTGTTACAGATGAAAATATGAATATTACAAAGGACATATTAACAAATAATCCTTTTGTATTAAATCGCTATAAAATAGGTTTTTTGAAGCTAAATAAAATGGCAATTGATTTTCAATGTAATTTAAAGTCTTACGAGCGAATATCAAGCTGTATCCTATATTTTTTAAGAGACTATATATCTCTTAGCGGTCATGTGTTTATTGATTATAGCAATCTACTTCAAGGTACAATTAAATTACTCAATAAAGATGTACCTAAAGAAAATTTTTGCACAAAAGAGGATGTAAACAGTGTTCTTCATGCGTTAAGGCATAACAAAGAACTAATTGTAGAAAAACTCAAAGATAAATCTTTGAGAATATATGATGCAGAATCTTTTACAGAAGAAGATGGTATAGCTGAAACACTAATTAAATTAGTAAAAAAACAACCTATTAAACATTATTCAACTGAAGTGATTAAAGAGTACATCCAAAAATACGAAAAAATACATAATGTCAATTTATCTGAAAAACAAAAACTCGCAATTAAAACGGTAATGAATAACAATGTTTGCGTAATTACCGGTTCAGCCGGTACAGGTAAAACTACTGTATTGAAATTTTGTATTGATGTTTTTAAAGAACTATATAATTCAGAAAATATCTGTTTATTGGCGCCAACAGGCAGAGCTGCAAGAAGAATGTCAGAAGCTACCAAATGGGAAGCAAAAACAATACATTCAAAGCTTGCAATCGACAGTGAAGGGGCTGTTAATCAAGAAATTGATGAAGATATAGTATTTATTGATGAAATGTCAATGACCGGAAGCAGTTTATTTTACAAAATTCTTAATAACGCTGCGCCGCATACAAAATTTGTATTTTTGGGAGATCCTCAACAATTACCAAGTGTTGAAAGTGGTAATGTATTATCGGATATAATTAACTCAGGGATTGTTCCTGTTGTTAAACTCGATGTTATTTACAGACAGTGTTTGAATTCGCTGATTATTTCAAATGCAAATAAAATTATTAAAGGAATAAGAGATTTTGATACCGGACCCGACTTTGTTTTTATTGATAAAACCGGTTCGGAAAATATTCAAAAAGAAACCGTAGATGTTTTAAAAGATGAATTGTTCAATGGAAATTTAGATTTGGATAACATTCAAATAATTACGCCAATGCGCGAAAAAGGATACTTGTCAGCAAAACAAATAAATTATGCTTGCCAAAATCTAATAAATCCTTTGCGTGCAGGACAAATCTCGTTTAAAGCTAACGGTTACGAATTTAGAACTTATGATAAAGTTATTTGCCAAAAGAATACCGATGATATAAAAAACGGTGATATTGGATTCATCGAAGCGATTTATAAGGAAGACAATACAATTAAGGCTGATGTTTCTTTTTACGGTGGCACTTTTGATTTGACACTCACAAAAGAAAATTTCAAAGAACTTAATTTTGCGCTTGCTTACGCAATAACAGTCCACAAATCACAGGGAAGTGAATTTCAGGTTGTTATTTTACCTGTTAGTAATGAAAACAAAATAATGCTTAAAAGAAATCTGCTCTATACTGCAGTAACGAGAGCATCCAACAAGATGATGATTATAGGTTCACGAATTCATTATTGGGATGCCGTGAGTAACAATGTTATTACTCCTCGTAATACTGCTTTAACCGGTAGATTACAAAAGAAATTTATAAATAATTAGAGTCATTATCCTAATGTTGGAATAATGGCTCTTTTTTTGGAGGATTTTATGAAAGAAATAATTAAATTTTTAAAAGAAGATAAGGGCTTTAGAAAAGATACAATTATTTTCTTATCGACAATAGTTGTAATGATTATTGCATTGATAATCTTTATAAAAATAAATTTACATTAAGGAGCTATGTGATTATGAATTTACTTGAAAGTAAAATTAAAGCTTTTTTGACTGATTACAATACAATCCAATTTGATGAAAAAGACAGTAAATATCATTATGAGTTATCTCATAATCTGTATGATCCGTACAATGAGGATAAATTGAGTAACGACCAGATTAATGAAATTTTAATTTCAGACAATCCGATTGAGACATTAAATAATAAAGTCATAGATGCTTATAATGAAAGTTATAACGATATTATTGAAATGTTCGTTAATGACTTTAAAACAAGCAAATGTGGTTATACTGAAAAGTCTGAGAATGTTGTTCAATGGTTTTATGACAATGTGATTATTGACTATCCGATTGATCATTATCTTAATCAAAAAGTTTGTACCAATATCTTTCTTGATACCGGTGATAAAGCAAATGGATATACAGATAATGACATTTATCCATCGGGATATGGTGAATATGACGAACTTGAAAATATCTCTGAAAAATCATCTGTTCTTTGGCTTGCTAATCAGCAGGGATACAGTAAAGATGACTTTCTTGATGTATTTGAAACCAAATGCAGAAGAAGCAAATCAGGACTTCTGTATGACCTTTATAATGAACTTCTTAATTCTTATGACGGCGGTTGTGTTGCTGTTTTAACAGAAATGACCTTGCAACAGATGATTGATATTAACGAAGCAAAGGATAATGACATTGCCGGTTTTATTACAATTGATAAGAATACTTCTGTCGGTCTTTATGATTATGCCAATGGTGGCGGAGGCTGTTTTGCTATTTATTTGGAAAAGAACCTTGATATTCCAATTTGCTATATCGGTGAGTGCCTTGCTGATTCAACAGTAGGCAGTATTCAAAGTTACACTCTTGCAAGTGTATATGGTACTAACGAAGCTTTTTGGCAACGAGGCAATAAAGAACCACAAATATTTATCCCTGATATGGATAAACTTGCAAATTTTGATATTTTCACTTGGCGTAGTACATCACCTTATAACCGTGTTTTGGAACATGTCTACTTTAACCCTGATGCAAATTCAGGCTTTCAGTTTGTATATGATATTATTCAAGATACAGAGGTGGTAAAAGCAATTGAACAGTCAAGTGACAGCAAAGAGTTCTTTGATATTATCAATAACTGTGAGAGAGAAACAGAACTTACAGATATTGACGAATTGCCTCTTTTTAAAGAAATATATATTAAATATTGCTTTGAAAAGAATACCTCTTGGTACTACGGTGCTAACGAAGAAATATATCAGAAACTCTGTAAGGTTTTTGTTAAACAACCCGAAGTTATTATTGACAAATCAATTCTTCAAACAAATGAAACATTCAGATATATGCTCCTTGATAGAATGAGAGCAGACTGTGACTATTACATAGGTAATGGTGACGGTCATAACAAATATCTTTGGGGTGGCAATGTTGAAACTCAAATTGCTTATATGAGAGCACTTTATGATAGTTTCCCAGACGATAAAAAACCTGAATGGCTTTCTATTGAAGACATTGACAATTATCAAAAAGAAATGATTGAAAAGGAGACTGAAAAGAATGCCTAATTGGTGTGTAACGGATATTGAGGTGTCCGGCAAGAAAGACGAATTGTCAAAATTATATGATTTAATTAACACTTGGATTTCAAAATCAGAAGATAGTTTTGGTGGTAGAAAACATCTTGTTGATATTGTCAAACAATCAGAAATTTTTTCTGAAGATGAGCTGAAAACTTTATCTATAAGATCCATAGGTGGCTGTTTTGAAAGTATTCAATTTCAAAAGGATAGAAGTTTGCTTATTCGTGTTACGACTATTTGGAAACCAATGCTATTAATGTGGGTTAAAATTTTTGATAAATATTTGACTGAATATACGATGTATTATATGTCGGAAGATTCAGGAGAAGATATTTATATTACCAATAATCCTAAATACATTGACACATATAATTTTGATGTTCGAGATTATGACAGTTTGGAAGAAAAACTTGGTGAAGGCAATGTGCCTGAAACCGAAAGTTATGTTTCTAAAAAACGAATCATTGAAATTTTGCAAAATCTTCTTGAATCTGAGTCAAATGATGTTGATGAGTTAATCGCTGAATTTAATTCATCAAATTTTGCTGATGATATTTCAATAAATAAATTTGATTTTGTTCCTGTTGAAGATATTTTATGAAAACTTATTAAGCAGTGAGCTATTTGATGATTTTTTAAAAGAATGGGAATCAATAAAAAATGCAATTGATGAATCAATTGAGTCTCAACTGAAAAGGATTCAGGAAGAATCTTTGAAAAAAATAAAAGTAAATCAGGCTCGTGCTGATTTATACAACAATTTTGAAGTTTAAATAATATTAAATTGCGGCAGGATTGTTCCTGCTGCAAACGGAGGTTAACTATGAAACTTATAACTAAAGAAATAATCAAATTGTTTGAGAAGTATCCGATTGGAAGTCAAGAAGCAATACGACCAAATTACGGAGATGCAACAGTAATTGTTAAGTTCTTCTATCCTGCCGGTGCGGCTACTTGGTTGATTACCGAAGGTAATTTGATTAAGGATGAAAACGGAAACATTTCAGACATTGAAATGTTTGGTTTCTGTTGTCCTATGGGCGTTGAAGACGGTGAGTTGGGTTATGTTATGTTATCAGACCTTGAAAGAATTGAAGTAATACCGGGATTAAAGGTTGAAAGAGATTTATATTTCCCTAATGGAAAAATAAATCTTCGTGATGCTTGTATGAAATGTTTCAGGACCATTCCTGATTTATTTGACTATCCTTTGTATTGTTCAATTTATCAACTTAAAAAAAATGATGATAACCGTCATCTTCGATTTGCAAGATTTAACGAACTTGAAAATGGTTTAGCAGATATTAAGGCTGAAAACTATTATCAAGCGTATAGTGGCAAATATGAAGAAAATGTTGATATGACAAAATTATCTGAGCAGCTTTCCTTGTGTGATTCTTTATATAGTCTGCTTAATAGCGATATGCCTATGCCACTTGGTTGGTATGGTCATTCATTATCAGTAGGTGACATCATTACTCTTGAAAAAGGTGATATAAAGTCAGCATATTATGTTGATGCTATCGGTTTTATACAGTTGCCTGAATCACTTGTTGATGAACTTAAAACAGAACAGCATAATTATCTTCCGGTTCAACTTGTTGAGTTTTTAAAAGATATGGATACTTATGAATTTAATGACAATCTTGAAATCGGACAAACCGGTGAAGATGCTATTAAAGATATAAGAAAACAACTCAATGATAAAAAAACCTGTGAAGGCATTTTGGAAACATTGAGAGAGTATTTGGATAATTTGGAAACTATAATTTCAAATACAACCATTAAAAAGTTTAGTTTAACTCTTGACAGTTTAAGAATGAAATATCTTATAAGAATGGTATCTCGATACAAAGAAGAAACGGAGGATAACAATGGCTAAGTTATATTTCAGATACGGCGCAATGGGTAGTTCTAAGACAGCTAATGCTCTCATGGTTGCTCATAACTATTCTGAAAGAGGACAAATGGCTCTTATATTAAAGCCTGAGACTGATACAAGAGATGTCGGCGTTTTACACAGCAGAATAGGTCTTGAAAAAGAATGTATTTCTGTTGAAAGACTTATTAAAACATATGAAAAATTCACTAATGCAACTGATAAATGCCTTAAAGATTATGATTGTATTATTGTCGATGAGGCACAGTTTTGTAATAAATCAGAGATTGAATTTTTCACACATATTGTTGATGACTTAAATGTACCGGTTATTTGCTACGGTTTGCGAACTGACTTTCAAAATAATCTTTTTGAAGGAAGTAAGTGGCTGTTAGCTTGGGCTGATGAAATTGAAGAACTAAAAACCGTATGTTGGTGTGGTAAAGCTGCAAAATGCAATGCTCGTATCGACAGTGACGGAAATATTTTAAGAGAAGGTGAACAGGTACTTGTAGGCGCTAATGAAAAATATGTTTCTCTTTGCAGAAAACATTTTTATCAAGGCAACACAGGTCCAAAATCACATTATCTTGACAAATAGGAGGATATTTGTATGTCAAAATACAACCCGGATAACATTGAAGATTTAAAGGAATTTATTGGCTTGCTTACAGGTGATGCCTATTATTTTCCTGATGAACTTTTTTATTTTGATGCAACACTTCTTGGTAAAGCAATGGAAAAGCCATTGGTAAATCGCTCTGCAAAAACAATTTTTAGTGATGCTTTTCAAATTGCTTGTGATGAATTAAGAAATGAATTTGTTTGTATGGAAAAGTTCAATTTTTCTGACAGTGTAAAAGTAAATGCTTTTATTCAAAAATGTGTTAAAGAAAATTTGCTTTCAACTTTATTCACAATTAAAGGGGATGCTGTTTCTTCATATATTGAATTTGTTTGTAAAGAACTTAGTACAGAACTGTTTTAAAGACAATTATTTTAAATTATTTGACTTTTTATCACTTTTTGATAAATACGATGTGGAAAATATTTTTTATTTTTTAACTCGTGATCAAGACAAATTTTTGCTTAACAACATTCCTGTATTTAAGGAACATATCAAATGTGTTTTACCTTCAAAATATTACTTTAAATTAACTGATTTGCAAATGAAGATTATAGAATATTATGGAGATAAACAAAATTTAATGCAACCTGCAACGGAAAAAGAACAAAAATCTGTTTCTGACGGAATTAAGTCGATTTCAAAACCGGTTGTTGATAACAAAGAAGGAGAAAATATTATGAAAAAGTCAAATATTGTTTTTACGGATGAAGATATTTCAAGGTTGGAAAAATTACACCTTCAATCAGATTTTCTTTTTTTACAAGAATTGTTAAATATTCTAAATGAAAAGAATTCATTTGACTGTGTTGAAAAGGATGCACTGAATGATTTAATAGAATTAAATGATTTGGCTTATAACGAATATATAAATATATTTAGCCCGGAAACAATTTCAAAGCTTGATGAAATTTATGTTGAATCAAGAAACGAATTCTTAGCTTATATGAATTTAAACTGTTTTATAGATTTTGAGGAAAAATTTAAAGAAAAGGTTCAAAATGAATTTTATGAGTTCATTAAATCGGTTCAGGAAGAACAGGAAACAAATCCAAGTTATGCAATTCAACATGCATATGAGATTTGTTGGAAACAAGAGATTGTTTATGTCTTGGATAATATTGATTATAAAAATATTGACATTAAATTAAAAAACAAACTCTTAAACATAAACGGCATCTTGGATGTTGTTTATAAAGAATGGCTCGATAAAGATTCAAGTGAAATAAATGATCAACTTTATGACATTATCAAAGCAATTTAAGGAGGTTTTCATATGGCAAAAAAGTATTATTACTACATAGGTATCGGTAATCCTAATGGTATGAGATTTGTCACATCAATTGACAATACAACCAGAACAGCAGTATGGGATGAAAACAAAAAGCCAAAAGTATTACCCAAATCAGTTGCCGTATCGGTTGCTGAAGCTTTGGCTATGAACGGTTACAATGCGGTTGTTGTTCAAACTTTTTATGAGCTTGAAAACCATTTCTTTATTAAGGAGGAAAATTAAATGATTCCATCAGCAGTTTATTCCGAATTAAATGCTTTTTATAACGCAAAAAAAGAAGGCATTTTATTTCAAGAATTTATTGAAGGTATTCATAAGTATGAGCTTATGGATGTAGAAGGTAACAAAGTCTATGATGATACTGAATTTGTAAACTTTTTAGTTAACAATTCTATTGACTATGATTTTATTGATTTCCATAATTCAAATGACGGTGTGACGAGCGTTTGTATGATTTTTACATACTTTTATATTTATTTGTTACCTCGTTACAAAAAAAGTTCAAAGTATTATATGGACTTTTCTAAACTTACCCGATACAGGTCATTTTTCGAGTGTCAAATTGAAAAATGTTTCGAATGCAACGAAGAATTACATTGTGCAATTTGGTGTGACTATGCAAAAATAAACGGCGAATGGAAGTATGAAAAATTTCCTGTTAGTTTTTGTGATGATGGAACACTTGATTGTGATATGTATAAAGACTTTGTTTCATTTAAGTATGACTTAAATGATGAAGATGATATTGAATTGATGTCGTTTTTAAATAAAGCGCCAGAAGGCTATGAAGATATATATTATGAACTCGGCGGTATCTGTCCTAAATGTTCAAAAACACTTTAAGACGATATTATATGTCTTTAAATTCTAAAAATATTTATGGTTAAGGAGATACATATGAATATTGATGATGAAAACAAAATTTATTACATTAAAGTAAGATGTAGAAATATCAAAACCAAGCAAATTTTTTATAAAAAAATATATTTAAAAGCGATTGATATTGAATCTATATTATCGTACTTTAATGCAAATTTAAAAAATCACCATTTCGATGATGATATTAAACAATTATTATATACCGGTAAC
>CAVLCX010000015.1:0-13469 GCA_963661525.1 bacterium | reverse complement strand
TTCCTAAGCATCACCCTGCCCGTGATATGCAGGATACCTATTATCTTACTAACGGTCAGCTTTTAAAGAGCCAGACCTCTGCTGCTCAAAACGCTATTTATAAGAAGTACAGAGATGCGCTAGTTAATGATGGCGTACCTATTAAGGCTATTTTCCCAGGCAGATGCTTTAGAAATGAGGCAACAGATGCTTGTCACGAAAATACCTTCTTCCAAATGGAGGGCGTTATGGTCGATAAGAATATCTCTATTTCAAATCTTATCTACTTTATGAAAACAATGCTTTCAGAAGTATTCCAAAAGGATATTAAGGTTAGACTTCGCCCCGGCTTTTTCCCATTCGTTGAACCCGGTTTTGAACTTGACATCAGTTGCCTTATTTGCGGCGGTGAGGGCTGCCCAAGCTGTAAGCACAGCGGTTGGCTTGAACTTTGTCCTTGCGGTATGATTCACCCTGAAGTTCTTAAGGCAGGCGGAATTGACCCTGATGAATATACAGGTTTTGCATTTGGTTTAGGCCTTACAAGACTTGTTATGATGAAATACGGCATTAAAGATATTCGTGATTTAAACAGCGGTAATCTTAAAACATTATCACAGTTTACAGATGATGAAAATTAAGAGGGGAGGAATTAAATATGTTTTTATCAATGAATTGGATTTCAGACTTTGTTGATTTTACAGGTCTTGATAAGGTTGAGCTTATTCATCGCTTCTCTCTTTCCACTGCCGAAGTTGAAAATGAAATTTTCTTCAAAGGTTCAGATATTAGCGGTATTGTTGTAGCAGAAATTAAATCTGTTGAAAATCATCCTGATTCTAAAAAGCTTCATCTTCTTAAGGTTGATGCAGGTGACGGTCAGCTTACAGATGTTGTATGCGGCGCTCCTAATGTAAGGGTTGGCCTTAAAACAGCTTTTGCAAAAGTCGGTGCAAAGATAGGTGAAATTGAAATTACACCGAGGAAGCTTGCAGGTTACACATCAAACGGTATGTGTTGCAGTGAAAAGGAAATCGGTATTTCTGATGATAACAGCGGTATTATGGAAATTATAGACGATTTGCCAAACGGTACCGATATTAAAGAGGCATATCAAGTTGATGATATTATTTTTGAGGTTGATAATAAATCGCTTACAAACCGCCCTGACCTTTGGGGCCATTATGGCATTGCCCGTGAATTTGCTGCCCTTGCCGGCAGAGAACTTAAACCTCTTGAAACTGTTGATTTATCACAGTATAACAATTTACCAAAGGTTGATATGAAGATTGAAGACCCTCTTTGCCAAAGGTATTCTTGTTTACAGGTTGAAAATATCAATACAAATATTTCGCCTGTTAATATGCGAATCCGCCTTTTCTATTGCGGAATGAGAGCTATTAACTTCCTTGCCGACCTTACTAACTATCTTATGCTTGAAATGGGCCAGCCAATGCACGCATTTGATTCACGCAAGGTTGAAAAAATCAGAATTAAGCGTTTCGATACACCGTTTACTTTCCAAACTCTTGACGGTGTAGAAAGAAATATTGACGAAAATACACTTATGATTTGTAACGATAATACCCCTGTTGCAATTGCGGGTATTATGGGCGGACTTGACAGTGAAATTGTTGATGATACTCACACATTAACCCTTGAATCTGCTACCTTTAATGCTGTTTCAATTCGTAAGTCAACTGTTCGCCTTGCTCACAGAACAGACGCTTCTATGAGATATGAAAAATGCCTTGACCCTGAAATGACAGTACCTGCTATTGCCCGTTTTGTTAAGCTTATGACTGATGTTGACGGTGGGGTAAAGGTTGTATCATCACTTACTGATGAATATGCTTTTCATTATGATACTGTTGAACTTGATTTTGATAAAGCTTTTGTTGATAAATACACAGGTATTGAAATCGGTAATGATACCATAATTTCAACACTTACTTCACTTGGATTTGACGCAAAAGTTGAAAATGATAATTTCAGCGTAGTTGTACCGAGCTGGAGAGCTACAAAGGATGTTACAATCAAAGCTGATATTATTGAAGAAATTACAAGAATTTACGGATATGATAACTTCGCTGTTCATACAGCGGTTGCACCGCTTTATCCTGTTCGCCCTGCTGTTGAAAAAACAGATGAAGATAAGATTAAGGATATACTTGTAAATCATTTTAATCTTCACGAGCTTCATTCATATGTTTGGGCATATTATGATGAATATAAAGCATTGGGTATTGAAGTTGAAGATAATATTAAACTTGTTAATGCTACAAACCCTAATATTGAAACTATTCGTAATTCGGTAATTCCTACACAGCTTTGCCAAGTTAAATATAATACTTCATACAGCACCGATTTCGGTGTATTTGAAATCGGCAGAGTTGCAAACGGACTTAAGGATGACGGTCTTGTTGATGAGCATAAAATGCTTGCAGTTACACTCTTCAGCAAAACCAAGAGTGTTGAAAAGCTTTATTTTGAACTTCGTGATATGCTTGCAACTTTGGCAGATAATATTAAGCATAAATCACTTGATTTTGCACCTGCAAAGCAAATGCATTCATATGAACATCCAAGAAATCTTAACACCGTTATTTGCGACGGTAATGAAATCGGTACAATCGGTATTGTTCACCCTGTTGTATCTAAAAAGATTGATAAAAAAGCTTCAATTGTATTTGCTCAAATTGATGTTAAATCATTTGCTCAAATTGCAAATGCAAGTATCAGTTATGAAGAACCTTCAAAATATCCTGTTATGGAAATTGACCTTTCGTTTGTGACAGATAAGTTTGCACCGATTAAAAATGCAATTGTAAATGCAAAGAGCCAGCTTGTTAAGAAAATTGAAGTTGTTGATACTTATAACGACGGCGAAGCAAAGTCTATCACAACCCGTATAACATTCTCTCATCCTGAAAAAACTCTTACCCGTGAAGAAGTTATGGATATTGTAAACACAGTTATTGATAAACTTGAAGCAGACGGAATTAAGCTTAAAAAGTAAATAAACAGGATAAAGCCGCTGAGAAAATCTCAGCGGCTTTATTATTTATCAAAATCTATTATTACATTTAGTGATTCATTTGTTTTACTTGCTTGTTCTAATGCTTTTGGCAAATCTTTAATAGAAAATTCATCAGTAATAATGCTTTCAATGTTGTATTTTTTAGATGCCATAATATTCATAATATCCCCAACATCTTCCGGCATATATCCGCCGCTTCCTATAATTGAATGCTGGGAGTATGTTAAGTTTAAAATATCAACACTTTTAAGTCCTTTGTTTACTGCAACAACTACCAGCCTGCTTTCGAATTTTCCTAAATTTTGGTATGTTTCCAAAATACTGTCAGCTCCTGCCGCATCAATAAAAATATCAACATCTGCTGTTTGCCCTTGAATTGTATGCGCTGTACCAAAATAGTCAATCATAGCACTTTTCAAATATGTTTTACTGCTATTGCATATTTCAAAGCCGAGTTCTTGGCACTTTTTTAGTCTAAAGTCGCTTAAATCTACTATCATCACTTTATCTATACCAAAATGCTTTAAACTTATTGCTGCGGCAATTCCTATTGTTCCTGCACCAAAAACAACTGCTTTTTCATTTTCTTTTGGATTACTTCTTCTTGCACACCTGCAACCAACGGTAAAAGGTTCAATCAAGCAGGCTTCTTTTAAGTTTATACCATCTTTTAATTTATAAACACTTTTGCCTAATACACAATTGGGGATTAAAATGTATTCTGAAAATGCGCCGAGAGTTCCTGCCCTTTTTGTGTCATCTTTTGCAAAAAGTGGATAGGGGTAAACAATATCGCCGACATTTATGCTTTTTACATTTCTTCCTACCTCAACCACTTTTGATATTGTTTCGTGGCCGAATTCCTGCCCGATTTCAATTTTATGCCCTGTTTTATTTCCGCTTTTGAAAACGGCAACATCAGTTCCGCAAATACTTGAATAAATGTTTTTTATAACAATATCATTATCGCCCGCTTTAGGTATTTCCGAATTTATGAATTTAATATTTTTCTTTCCGTTATAAATTGTTTTAATCATTTTCGCTCCTCGGTATGCAATCAATTATTATATCACATATTTCGTCAATGCTTTCTTTGCAATTATTTTTCAGCCATTGCTCAACTATTGCAACAATTCCGTGTATATAAAATGCAAGTAAGTATTCTTGCTTGCATTTTTCAACACCCAATCTTTCCATAATAGGATAAAATATATGTCTAGCCATACTCTCAAATTTTTCATGCGGCTTCATATGAGCGCTTTTCAACACTCCGCTTAAATGCAACGCCTTGTTATCCTTTATGTATTTCAAGTAAGGCTTTAGATATTTAGGTGATATAAGCATAAGTTCACTGTTGCTTTTTTTGCCTATATTTGCTATGAAATTTTCTCCGCTGTCGCTGAAATAACTTAAAAATTGTTCGTTTGTGTATTCTATTGCTTCTTCTAATAAGTCAACTGTATTTTCGTAATGAAGATAAAAGGTAGAACGGTTTACGCCGGCTTTTTTGCATATTTCTTTAACTGTAATATAATCAAAAGCTTTCTCATCAAGCAGAGAAATAAGCGCCTTATCCATTTTTATTGCAGTGTTAAAATATTTGCTTTCGGATTTATTCATAAACCATTCTCCTTTTTTAATTATCGTTGCTTATTTCCTTTGCAAGCTCAACTATTTCAAATGCATATTTTTTCTTGCCATTTTCAAGCAATTTTTTATAAATCGGATAATTTAAAGATACTAAAGCAATCCCTATTATTCCGATTATAATTCCAAGTATGTTCAAAAACGTACTTCCGTTTCCGATTACTTTCATTGACAGGCACATTCCTATCCCCAAAACCAATGCTCCTAAAAGGCCGAAGCTATATGCAAAAATATTTGCTCCTTGCTTGGCTTTTTTGTCAAGCTTCTTTAGTTTCATTATCTTTGATGTGTCTTTTGGTGTGTATTCGTTTGCAATTTGCTGTGCATAAATTTTGTCTGTATTCATAATTACAGCCTCCTTTTCTTTGTGATTTCATTATATCGCTGTAATTATGAATATTGAACAACACAAACTATGAATTGTGTTGATTTGTTAAAAAAGCTGTTTTGGTAAAAAACAGCTTTTTTAGTTTAATATTTAAGTTTTAAAATCATATTAAGTACATTGATTGCACTTCGTTCAAGTTCTCCTCTTGTAAGCCCGTTTTTAAGTCCTACTGTTTCTAACAGTGATTTATCGGGCTTATATTTCTTTTCGGTCCTTTTAAATGAACCAGGCATATATACATCAACTTGTGAACGCACCCGGTATGCATTATCACGAAGGTTTGGAAATTCGTGGCTTTGTGAATGTTTCATCCACCAGTCAGTCATAACCGAACCGTCAAATCCCCATTCTTTTCTTAATACGGTAGTTACCAAGTCATAGTTATAATGGCTCCATACACCGTTTATTTTGTTATAGCTTGTCATAATATTAAGCGGCTTTGCTTCTTTCACACAGATTTCAAAGCCTTTAAGGTATATTTCACGAAGCGCACGCTGGGAAATAATAGAATTGTTAACTGTTCTGAAAGATTCCTGATTGTTGCACGCAAAATGTTTAGGGCAGGCAGAACCTCCGCTTGCCTGAATACCCCTTACATAAGCTGCCGCCATTTTACCGGTGAGAAGCGGGTCTTCACTGAAATATTCAAAGTTTCTGCCGCAAAGTACATTTCTGTGAATATTCATACCCGGTGCTAAAAGCACATTAGAGCCTGCATTTCGGAGTTCTCTGCCCATTTCTGTTGCAAGTTTTTCAACAAGCTCTGTGTTAAATGTGCTTGCAAGTGCAGTGCCGCAAGGAATGAGAGATGTGTATTTTCTTACTCTTATTCCGGCCGGTCCGTCTGTTGTAATTACAGGAGGAACACCCTTTTGGTTTAAATCGGGAATAATTCCGCCGAATGCACCGGCATTTCCTGCCACACCGTAGCTGCTGTCCATTCCGCCCTGTCCGCGTGTGAGCGCTTCAAGTTCCTCGTTATTTAAACTTGATACAAATGTTTCAATGCTGATTTTACCTGATTTTACTTGTTCAAAATTATAGTTGTGAACAATATGGCCTATTTCTTTAGGTAAGTTTTTAATTATTCTGTCACGAAGATAAGGCTTTTCAGGTTTAACCGACACTTTTTTCGGTATGTATGAACCGTTTATTTTGTGTGCAATGATTCTGTCAATGTATTCTTTCGGTGCGCATACCGCTTCAAGTTCTTCAAGTACCGTATCTTCGCTGTATTCAAATGAGCCTATTTCTTCCACATCACGCACATTTTCACCAAGGAAGAATTTATATTCGCCTTTTTCTAAAATGTAAGCATATTTGTGGCCTGTTATTCCCGTATCGTCAAACGAAGCAAAATTATATGCCGGTACTTCAAGAGTTATTTTTTGGCTTTCGCCCGGTGCAAGTTCGGTTGTTTTGGCAAATGATACAAGGCTCATAAGCGGTTTAGTAAGCTTGCCTTGCGGCGCTCTTGCAAAAAGTTCAACTACTTCTTTTCCGGCATATTTGCCAATATTTGTAACTTGAAGCGTGGCTGTTACTTTTTCTTTATCTGCTGTAAAATCGAGCAGTTCAATATCAAAATTAGTGTAACTTAATCCGTAGCCGAAAGGAAACAGTGCTTTTTCTTTTGCAAATGTTTCAAAATATCTGTAACCTACAAATATATCCTCAACATACATATTAAAAAGCTTATTGCCAAAATGCTTTGCACTTGGATAATCTTCATATTTAATTGCAATTGTATCTGTAAGTTTTCCCGATGGGTTTACTTTGCCGTAAAGTACATCTGCAATTGCATTGCCGCTTTCCATTCCGCCTTGCCAAGCATAGATTATACCTCTTAATCTGTCATTATAATCAAGCACCCATTGCATATCAATTACATTTCCGCAGTCAAGCAGAACTGTTACATTGCTGAAATTGTTGCATACTTGGTCTAAAAGTTTTCTTTCTTCGTCAGTTAGGTAGTAACTGCCTTTTGTAAGTGTGTTTTCCCTGTCTTCGCCGGCAGCACGCCCAATTACTACAAGTGCAACATCACTTTCTTCACTCGCCCTTTTAACTGTTTCATCATCAAGGTTCAGTTCTTCAAAATTCATAGGCCAGTGGCCCCAAAAACCGTGCGGTGCAGGGTTGTTTTTTGAAAAATCTTTATAATAATCCAAAAGCCATTCGTTAACTTTACCGCCCGCATTTTTTATTCCTTCAATTACATTTACAAAATACGGTGCGTTTACATCACCGCCGCTTCCGTATCCTACATAAAAATAATCAAGCTGGCACCTGCCGAACACGGAAATTTTTGTATCCTTTTTATACGGCAGGGCATTGTTGTTTTTTAAAAGGACTATTCCTTCACCGGCAGCTTCTCTGATTAAATTTGGCATATTGCCGAATATATCCCTTTCGCCCTCTGCTTTCACTTCAAGCTGTGATACTCCGCCGCTTGAAATTCTTTCGGATAGGGTGGAAACAACCTTGTCAATTTTGTGTTTAAGTTTCATATCTTTTATTCCCCTTAAAATGAAAACTATTTCAATTTTCATTATACATTATCAAAAAATCAAAGTCTATATTTTTGTATAAATTTTCTATATGTGAACATAATATCTTTGAAAACGCAAACAAGAAAATAATTGGAGGAATTCAAATGAATTTAACTAAAAAAACGGCGTCAATTTTTCTTTGCGTCATTTTGAGCATTTCAAGCGTTCTTGCCTTTACCGCCTGCGGTAAAAATAACAGCAATAATAATACTTTAGACAGTACAAGCAGTGCCGAAAAGTCAAATGTGACGGTAAGATATTTGAACTTTAAGCCTGAAGTAGCAGATGTTTACCAAAAAATCGCACAGGAATATGAAAAAGAAACAGGTGTTAAAGTAGTTGTTGAAACAGCGGCAAATAATGAATATGAATCTACTTTGACAGCAAAAATGTCAACCAAAAGCGCACCTACTCTTTTCCAAATTAACGGGCCGAAGGGATATTCAAATTGGAAAGAATACTGCGCTGATTTATCAGACAGTGAACTTTATAAACATTTAAAAGATAAATCACTTGCCGTTACAAGCTCTGACGGAAAAGTGTACGGTATTCCTTATGTTGTTGAAGGATACGGAATTATTTATAACAAAGCAATTTGCGATAAATATTTTGAACTTGATGATAAATCAACCGATTTTAAATCAATGGAAGATATTGATTCTTTTGATAAGCTTAAATCCCTTGTTGAAGATATGCAAAAAAATAAATCAAAGCTCGGTATTGACGGAGTTTTTGCTTCAACTTCATTAAAATCAGGCGAAAATTGGCGCTATCAAACTCACCTTGCAAATGTACCTCTGTTTTATGAATTCACAAAAAATAAAATAGATTTAACATCAGATGATACTTCAAAAATTACTTTTGAATATGCAGATAATTATAAAAATATATTTGACCTTTATTTAAATAACTCAACTGTTGATAAGGGTACAACGGGTACTAAAACCGTAACGGATTCAATGGCTGAATTTGCACTTGAAAAATGTGCAATGGTGCAAAACGGCAATTGGGCTTGGAGCCAAATCAGCAAAGTAAAAGGAAATAAAGTTCAAAGCGAAAATGTAAAATTCCTGCCTATTTATACAGGAATTGAGGGTGAGCAAACACAAGGCCTTTGCATAGGTACAGAAAATTACTATGCAATTAACTCTAAAGCAAGTGAAGAAGAGCAAAAGGCGGCACAGGATTTCATCTATTGGCTTTATTCAAGCGAAAAAGGCAAGAAGTTTGTTACAGATGAGCTTGGGTTTATTGCACCTTTTGATACCTTTAATGATAATGAAGTGCCGAGCGACCCGCTTGCACAGGAAGTTAATACCTGGATGAATAAGCAAAGTATTACTACAATTCCTTGGTATTTCACAGTATTTCCGTCACAAACCTTTAAAGATAATTTCGGCTCTTCACTTTTAAAATATGCACAGGGTAATAAAACCTGGCAGCAGGTTAAAGAGGACGCAATCAAAGATTGGGAAAGCGAAGCAAATGCGTCAAAATCATAAATGCGCTCTTTGAGCGCTACATACAAAATTGAAAAGAGGACTGTTATGAAACGAAATATTAAAAAGTATTTTCCCATTTTTTTATTGCCGATAACGATTGCATTTGTATTCGCTTTTGTTATTCCTTTTGTAATGGGTGTCGGCCTTTCATTTACTGAATTTACTGCTGTTACGGACGCTAAATGGGTAGGCTTTCAAAATTATATCAGTGCTTTTTCTTCATCAAGTGATTTTTTGCACGCACTCGGCTTTACAGCGCTGTTTACCGTTGTTTCAGTAGTGACGGTTAATGTTTTGTCATTTGCTTTGGCTCTGCTTTTAACCCGTGGTATAAGGGGTACAAATCTTTTTCGTTCAGTATTTTTTATGCCTAATTTAATAGGCGGTATTGTGCTTGGATATATTTGGAATTTGCTTATAAATGCAGTGCTTTCATCATTTGGCGTGGATATAACATATAAAGCTGAATATGGCTTTTGGGGACTTGTAATTTTAACAAATTGGCAGCTTATAGGATATATGATGGTAATTTATGTTGCAGGGCTTCAAAATGTTCCGCACGACCTTATAGAAGCCGCACAAATTGACGGTGCATCGCCGGCAAAAACACTCTTTTCGGTTAAAATTCCGATGGTTATGCCGTCAATTACAATTTGTATGTTTTTAACTTTAACTAATTCATTTAAAATGTTTGACCAAAACCTCGCTCTTACAGCAGGCGCACCCGAGCGTGAAACAGAAATGCTGGCACTTAATATTTATAATACCTTTTACGGAAGAGTAGGCTGGCAGGGAGTAGGGCAGGCAAAAGCGGTGATATTTTTTCTTATAGTCGGATTATTAGCGTTTTTGCAATTGAAAATCACAAGCAGTAAAGAGGTGAACGCTTGATGAAAAATTCAAAAAGAATAAAAGATAATACAATTTTCTTTTTACTGTCGGTTTTAAGTGTTCTTTTTTTAGTACCGATAATAATTGTTTTTATAAATTCGTTTAAATCAAGAATTTATATTTCAAGCGAACCTCTGAAGCTTCCCACAAGCGAAACTTTTGTAGGATTAGAAAATTATATTAACGGTATTGCTTCTTCTGATTTTCTATCGGCATTTTTCCGCTCACTCTTTATTACCGTTGTAAGCGTGGTGCTTATTGTTCTTTTTGCTTCTATGGCGGCTTGGTATATTGTCAGGGTTAATTCAAAAATCACTAAAATGATTTATTATCTTCTTGTTTTCAGTATGATTGTACCGTTTCAAATGGTAATGTATACGATGACTTATGTTACAAACCGCGCTAATCTTGATAATGTTTTGGGAATAACGCTTGTGTATCTCGGATTTGGCGCAGGGCTGTCCGTATTTATGCTTTGCGGGTTTATTAAAAGTATTCCGCTTGAAATTGAAGAGGCGGCAATGATAGACGGATGTTCGCCGCTTCAAAGCTTTTTTACAGTTGTGTTTCCTATGCTTAAGCCAACCGCTATAACAGTTGCAATATTAAATACTATGTGGATTTGGAACGATTATTTGTTGCCTTATCTTGTTTTGGGTTCTGATAATAAAACAATACCTGTTGCCATTCAACTTGCGATGCAGGGCGCATATGGCTCTACTGATTACGGTGGTTTTATGGCTATGCTTGTACTCGCAATTGTACCGATAATTATTTTTTATGTATTTTGCCAAAAATATATTATTAAGGGTGTTGTTGCAGGTGCTGTTAAAGGATAAATTAAAGGAGTTTTTTGTGTGGCGTCAATTACTTTAAATCATATAGTCAAAACATTTGATGACGGAATAACCGTTATTCCTGATTTAAACCTTGAAATTAAAGATAAAGAGTTTGTTATCTTCGTAGGCCCGTCAGGCTGCGGAAAGTCAACTACACTTCGTATGATAGCCGGACTTGAAGATATATCTTCGGGTGAACTTATTATCGGCGGAAAAACGGTTAATAATATGCCGTCAAAAGATAGGGATATTGCCATGGTGTTTCAAAGCTATGCGCTTTATCCGCATATGACGGTTTATAAAAATATGGCTTTTGCTTTGAAATTGCGCAAAGAACCCAAAGATGTTATTGATAAAAAAGTCAGAGAGGTGGCTGAAATTTTAGAGCTTGAACCGTACCTTAACCGTAAGCCAAAGGCACTTTCAGGCGGTCAAAGGCAGAGGGTTGCACTTGGCAGGGCAATGGTAAGAAGTCCGTCTGTGTTTCTGCTTGATGAGCCGCTTTCAAATTTAGATGCAAAGCTTCGTACTCAAATGCGCTCCCAAATTGCGCTTCTTCATAAAAGGCTTGAAACTACATTTATATATGTAACGCATGACCAAACAGAAGCTATGACTATGGCAGACAGAATTGTTGTAATGAAAGACGGAATAGTTCAGCAGTTTGATACTCCTAAAAATTTATATAATCACCCTTGCAATGTTTTTGTGGCAGGATTTATCGGCACACCGCAGATGAATTTTATTGATGCTACTCTCACCACCTGTTCCGGTGATATTTGTGCAATTGTTGATGATTTAACTATTCCTTTGCCGCCGCGTATGCAAAATGATGAAAATGTGAAAAAATATATCGGCAAGCGTGTGATTTACGGTATCAGGTGTGAAGATATGCATATTAACCCTAATTACAGGCTTGAAAACGGACAAAATGAATTGGTTATAAAAGCAGACCTTGCCGAAATGATGGGAAGCGAAGTGTATATTTATTCCACTATTGATGATAAAGAAATTATCGCAAAAGTGCGAAGTGAAAACCATATTTCATCAGGCGACAGTGTAAAGCTTTATATAGATGTTGAAAAAGCACATCTTTTTGACCCTGAAAGCGAAATTCTCATCTGTGATTAAAGGAATGACCTAAATGCTTAATAAACGAGCAAGCGGAGTGCTTTTGCATATATCATCATTACCGTCAAAATACGGAATCGGCTGTTTTGATGAATGTGCATATGCGTTTGTTGACTTTTTGAAAGAAGCGGGGCAACACTATTGGCAAATATTACCCCTTTGCCCCACAACAGTCGGTGATTCACCATACCAGAGTATTTCCACCTTTGCACTTAATGAATATTTTATTGATTTAGATACCCTGTGCCGCCTCGGTTATTTAAAAAAAGAAGAATACGAAGATATAAAATGGTTTGAATATGAAGATGAGGTGGATTACTCTTTACTATATACTAACAGGCACAGGGTATTATATAAAGCGTTTGACAGATTTAAGCGCAATATTCCAAATGATTTTACTTCCTTTTGTGAGCAAAATTCATACTGGTTAGACGATTATTCGCTTTTTTGCGCTGTTAAAGATTATTTCGGCGGTGAACCTTTTTATTATTGGAATGAAGATATAAAATATCGTGAAGAATTGGCAATTGAAGAATATAAAACTATTTGTAAAGAAAGAATACTTTATTATAAAATGCTTCAATATTTTGCATTTTCGCAGTGGCTCGGTTTGAAAAAATATGCTTTCGATAACGGTATTTCAATTATAGGTGATATGCCGATTTATGTGGCAGGTGACAGTGCCGATGTGTGGGCAAACAGGAAAATATTTAAGCTTGATTCAAATCTTGAAGCAAGTGACCTTGCCGGTTGTCCGCCCGATTATTTTTCGCCTGACGGTCAACTTTGGGGCAATCCCGTGTATGATTGGCGAAAACTGAAAAAAGAAAAATATGCCTGGTGGATTGAAAGATTAAATCACAGCTTTAAAATTTATGATATTGTTCGTATAGACCATTTTCGTGGCTTTGAATCTTATTACAGTATTAAAGCAGGCAGTAAAACCGCACGCAAGGGTGCGTGGCGAAAAGGCGGCGGTAAAGCATTTTTTGATGCTTTGCCTAAAGAATTTAATGACAGAATAATTGCCGAAAATTTAGGCTTTTTAACCGATGAGATTGATAAACTTCTTGAATATACGGGATTTCCGGGTATGAAAGTGCTTCAGTTTTCCTTTGATTCAAGGGATGAAAACAGCAAAACCCTGCCAGATGATATAAAAAAGAATAATGTTGTATACACAGGCACGCACGATAATGATACGATTCTCGGCTGGTCGCAAAATGCCGATAAAAAAGATGTTGCTTATGCTATGCGATACCTTAATTCATTAAACAGATACGATTTAATAGATAAGATGAATGAATGTGCAATGAAGTGTGATGCCGATACCTGCATTTTAACTATGCAGGATTTACTGCATTTGGGAAGTGAAGCAAGGATGAATACACCGTCAACACTCGGCAATAATTGGAAGTGGAGGATGAAAAAAGATGATTTAACATCCTCTCTTTCTCAAATTTTACTTGAACTTACCAAACAAAGCGAAAGGTACTGATT
>CAVLCX010000014.1:0-13940 GCA_963661525.1 bacterium | reverse complement strand
ATACCGTCGCACACCTCTTCAATTTTAGAAGCAAGGCACGCTTGAAGCACCATTGTTCTTGTAATATCATTTGAAGTGTAGGTGCGTAGCAGCCTGTCACATTCCGTTCCCAAAGTAGCACCAAAAAGGCAAACCCTTTTACACCCTTTCATATTTTCGGCAAGGCGCTTGCTTTTAAACACTTGATTTTCAATAATAACTTCATCTTCGTTTACAGTACACTCAAAAATCCTGCTGATAGTTTTAGGCCTAACACTTTTATTAACCTCATTGCAGCAATCGTCAATCAAATCAATAAGCCTTTTATCATCAACTTTTGAATTTGTGCGCAAATAATGAAGTATCTCTGTTCTATTCATTTATTATTGCTGAAAGTCCTTCCATAATTTGATGTGCAACATCAGGCTTGTTCATAGTGTAAATATGAATGTTATTAACACCGTTTGCCATTAAATCAATAATCTGCTCCGTTGCATATACAATGCCTGCCTGCTTCATAGCATCAGGATTTTCGCCGAATCTTTCCATAATTTTGCTGAACTTAACAGGAAGTGAAGCATTTGAAAGTTCAACGCTTCGCTTAATTTGGTTTGCATTGGTAATCGGCATAATACCTGCAATTATAGGAATATTTATTTCCTTAATTGCACACATCTCACGGAAGTTATAAAACTTTTCATTATCAAAAAACATTTGAGTTGTGATAAAATCAACGCCGCAATCAACTTTTTCTTTAAGTCGCGCAATATCTTCCACCCTGTTTTTAGATTCAGGATGAGTTTCGGGATAGCAAGCAGCACCTATGCAAAACTTATTTCTCGCCTTAATTTCGTTAACAAGTTCAAATGCATTATGATAATACTGATTTTCGCCCATTTCAAAATCTTTTGGTATATCACCGCGAAGGGCAAGTACATTTTCAATACCGTTTGCTTCAAGCTCATCAAGAACAGAATTGATTTTTTCCTTGGTTGAAGTAAGGCAGGTTAAATGCGAAAGCGGCTCAACACCGCCCTGCTTAATGGCATTTGCGATTTCGGTAGTAAATCCACTTGTAGTTCCGGCAGCACCATATGTAACGCTCATAAACGCCGGCTTATCCTTTACCATTTCATCTACTACTTTTTTGGTATTTGCGATTTTATCCCACTGTTTAGGAGGAAAAACCTCAAACGAAACAGTAACCTTTTTATTATTTATTATATCTTTAATTTTCATTATAACCACCCGATTTTTAACAAATACATATTTCAGTAGACATTATACTATCTTTTTAGTAGGAATTCAAGAAGATTTTACCCTATATTCACTATAAGGATAAAGCTATGGCTAAACAAAATTTACATTCAAGCTTTAGCACTTTTCATACAATTCTTCAACATTCTTTAATTCAGTACAAATTATATTTTCAGTTATGTATTTGCCGTTTTTCCAATAACATTTTTGTGCAACGGAATTATTATCGTTTGTCAAAATTCTGTATTCATCATCTATAATTTCCAATGCGGCATTATCAAGCTCAATTGCAGGAACCCTATATGTTCTTTTCATCATTTGTTTAACAGACTCTGACCTATTCGGCTGTGTCACAATATGAGGCGCAAATAAAATATGTATCAAACCAAGCCCTTTTACTCTAATCATTCTATCATTGCCTAACGAAATAATTTCCGAATCGGAATTTCCCCAATCGCACCAACAAATTCCGCCTGCGCTTACCCCGCATAAAACTTTATCATCGTTGTAAGCCTCAATAAGCATTTTATCAATATCGTATTTTCTGAACAATCTCATCAATTTAGCTGTATTTCCACCGCCGACATAAATAATGTCGGCATTTTTTATTTTGTTCATATTTATATCTTTATGTTTAATATCTTCGTGTCGTAAACAGTCGGTTTTGCAGCTATACATACCGGCGTATATTCCGTCCATAACCTCAAAATAATAATCCGGATAACTGTTAGCTAAACCGATAAACAAAAAATTAGGATTTGTTTTACCTGTAAGTTTAATAATTTCTTTATCAAAAGGTGCTGTTTCATATTTTGTATTGTGGTGGCCGTTTTCGCCACCGCCTATTGCTACAAATTTTCCCATATAATACTCCTCATTGAATATAAATGCCATATTCGAATTTATAATGATTGTTCAATCCGTAATCCAATTCCATAAATCCGACGGTAAAGGGCAAATGTTCATATTTCCTTATACCATCTATTAACAAAGTATTTTCACAAATAATCATACCATAATAAAGATATTATTGTAAAGAAAAAGGGCAGGATTTCTCCTGCCCTTTTAAAATTACATTATAAGTTTTCAAACCAAGTTTTAACATCGTTTTCATTAAAATGGTTTAAAAGTTTTGTTGAAACAAATTTTGCCGAAGAATCAACACAAGGTTTTAAATCGTCAACGGTTTTGCCAAATCCGCTTCCGCCGGAAGTTGCGAAAAGTGCAATTTTCTTATTTGAAAAATCATAGCTTTCAAGAAAAGTTTTAATAATAGTAGGTGCTGTATACCACCAAATCGGAAAGCCTATAATCACCGTATCGTATTGTGACATATCATCAAGCTTTTCGGCAATTTCAGGTCTTGATGACGCATCTGCCATTTCAACACTGCTTCTTGATTTTTTATTCATCCAATTAAGGTCAGCGCTTGTGTATAAAGCAGACGGTTTTATCTCAAACAAATCTGCACCAGATACCTCGGCTAATTTTTCACCTGCTCTTTTGGTCACACCGCTTGCACTGAAATATGCAACTAAAGTTTTAGACATAATAACACCCTTTCAAATTTATAATTATTTATTTGTTTTATAACGAATCCAAAGTGCGCCGCTTTCAAATTTTGTAACATCAATAAGCGAGAGCGGCGTTACATCGTGATTCATATCAAGTCCGTCAAAAACAGTAGGCATACCCGCCCTGCCGTCAATACCGACACCAAGCAGTATGCTTATTTCATCAAGCAAGCCTGAAGTTAAAAATGCTGTATTTATCTTCGGTCCGCCTACAATTCCCATTCTTTCAACATCAAATTCTTCATAAAGAATTTCACAGGCTTTTTTCAAATCAATCGACTTTTCACCCGTTGCAATCCAAGATATATTTCCGCTGTCTAAATATTCAAGATATTCTTTTGATACACATTCACCTGTTATAATAAGAAGCGGCTTATCTTCACCGATTTGTTCATTCCATAAAAGAGTACCTTTTGTATCAACAACCACTTCATATCCTGCGGCATCTTCCTTTTTTGAAAAACCGGTTTTGCCGAATTCGGTATAAGTATCAGCCTCAAATTTTCCGCCAAGTGCCATTTCAAGCTCGGCAGTAACTCTTCCGCTAAGTGTGGTAGGAACATTAAGTTCATCAAGTGAATAATAATAATCTTCAACGCCTTTTAATCTTGAAGTCATCGCACAATCAATTCTTCCGTCAAGCGATGTCATCATATGGCAAATTATATATGGTTTTTTCATATAAACACTCCCAAATTTATTTTCTACCATTACCATACACCCTAAAGTTAACTTTATGTCAAGCTTTTATTTAAAAAAACATAGATTATTTTTGGTTTCCTTTATCTCAAAGTAAAAAAACAAAAACTCCCCTGATAACAGGAGCGTTTTGGATAAACAGATTATCTCTTTGAGAATTGGCTCGTTTGTGACCGCTGCCTGCGGCAGATAAAGGGAACAACAAGAGCTTAGTAGCGGTCTGAAAATTTGAGTATCATTTATGATACGATAAATTTTTAGGACACCGCCCTGCGAGGTGCACGACGAGCTCGATAAAATCTACTCGCTACGAAACAGTCCACCGGACTGTTTCTCCCAAATTCGTTTCTCCTTCGTCGACGAATTTGGAGCCTCGTGTCTCAAAAAAGCACGAAAACGCCCCTGATAACAGGAGCGTTTTGGATAAACAGATTATCTCTTTGAGAACTGTGGTGCACGACGAGCTTTTTTGAGACCCGGTTTCTTTCTTTCCTTCATTCTTGGGTCACGAGTGAGGAATCCGGCCTTCTTAAGTGCAGGACGAAGTGATTCGTCATACTGAAGAAGAGCTCTTGCGATACCGTGACGGATTGCACCTGCCTGGCCTGTTACGCCACCGCCGTTTACTCTGCATACAACATCAAGCTTTTCGCCTGTTTCTGTAAGAGCAAGTGGCTGACGAACGATAAGCTTAAGTGTTTCAAGACCAAAGTAATCGTCAATATCTCTGTCGTTGATTGTGATTTTGCCGGTACCTGCGTATAAGCGTACACGTGCTACTGATTCTTTTCTTCTACCTGTTCCGTAGAAATATGGATTAGTTTCATACATAACTCAGATACCTCCTATTATAATTCATAAGCTACCGGCTTTTGAGCCTCGTGCTTATGTTCTGCGTTCTTATAGATATGGCATCTTGTAAGCTGCTTTCTGCCAAGTGTTGTATCAGGGATCATACCCTTTACAGCAAGTTGCATAGCGAAATCGCTCTTTTCTGCCATAAGTGTGCCGTACTTAACTTCCTTAAGGTTACCGATATAACCTGTGTGGTGCTGATAAAGCTTTTTATTAAGCTTATCACCTGTAAGAACTGCCTTGTCTGTGTTGATAATAATTACGAAGTCACCGCAATCTACATTTGGTGTGAAGATTGGCTTGTGCTTACCTCTGAGAAGAACTGCAGCTTCACTTGCTACACGACCAAGAGGCTTGCCGGCTGCATCAATAACATACCAGTTACGAGTGATTTCGTCAGCTTTTGGTAAAAATGTTGACATAATCAAATCCTCCTAAATAATTAACCTAAACGGTCCTTTTTTCTTTTGCTCGAATATAATAACACAAGAGAGATTATTAGTCAACAACATTTTTATAAATATAGTGGTAATCTCTCATTTTCTCATTTATTCTCGTTTTTTCACACCATTTGCTCGATTAAAAAAATAATTAAAGGTGATAATATGAACGGTTGCGAGCTGAATATTGCAATATCTGCACTTGCCTGTGCAATTGCAAAAGATAAAAGCAAAGAGCAGTTGACAATTTTATCTGTATTCTTCACACAACTTGGAGACAGCCTTGCAACAATTGCGGCGGCAGACACGATTTGCAAAAATCAAAATGATGAAAACATAACTGAAATATAAAAAGGCAACGGAATGAAAAACCAAATCCGTTGCCTTAAATTATTTTAATCAGTCTTTGCTCGGAGCATAGAACTCAACAAGCTTTGCAAGCTTATTATACTTTTCAATTGAATTCTCGGCAGCAATACCAAAGAGTTCTTCTGCTTTACCAGGGAATGAACGCTTAAGAGCAGAATATCTTGTTTCACCCTCAATAAATTCAACATAGTCGGCAGTAGGAGCCTTGCTGTCAAGTGAGAATGGATTTTTACCTTCTCCAGCAAGAGCAGGATTAAATCTAAACAAATTCCAATAACCTGCCATAACTGCCTTTTTCTGCTCTGCCTGGTTAAACGGCATTTTAATACCGTGATTGATACAAGGAGCATAGCAGATGATAAGTGAAGGGCCGTTATATGCTGCGGCTTCCTGGAATGCTTTCAAGCATTGTGCGGCATTTGCGCCCATAGCAACTTGTGCAACATAAACATAGCCATAGCTCATAGCAATTTGAGCAAGGTCTTTCTTCTTAACTACTTTACCTGAAGCGGCAAATTTAGCAACAGCACCGGTAGGAGTAGCTTTAGATGCCTGACCGCCTGTATTTGAATATACTTCGGTATCAAATACTACAATATTGACATCCTGATTTTGAGCAATTACATGGTCAAGACCGCCAAAGCCAATATCATAAGCCCAACCGTCACCGCCGAAGATGAACTGATACTTCTTTGCAGCATAATCCTTATCTTTAAGGAAATCTACTTTAGCATCATTAGCTTCACCGTCAAGTTCTGTATTTTCAAGAGCGGCAATAAGAGCGTCACTTGCTTCTGTATTAGTAGCGGCATCATCATAAGTATCAAGCCAAGCCTGAACCTTATCTGCAACAGGAGTATCAAGAAGAACCTGTGCATCATTTGCAAGTCTTTCACGAATTTGCTTTTGTGCAAGCATCATACCGTAGCCAAATTCAGCATTATCTTCAAACAATGAGTTTGACCAAGCAGGGCCGTGACCGTTTTTATCAACTGTATATGGAGTTGAAGGAGCAGAACCACCCCAGATTGAAGAACAACCTGTTGCGTTTGCAATATACATTCTGTCACCGTAAAGCTGGGTTACAAGCTTTGCATAAGGTGTTTCACCGCAGCCTGCGCAAGCACCGGAGAATTCAAGATACGGTTTTCTGTACTGAACACCGATAGTATTATTAGTAAGAACTTCCGGTTTAGCATCAATCTGTGAAAGTGCATCATATACAGGCTGTGATTTAAGTTGAGAAGCAATAGGCTTCATTGTAAGTGACTTGGTAGGGCAAACATTTGCACATGAGCCGCAACCTGTACAGTCAAGAGTAGAAACAATGATAGCATACTGATAATCAGTCTTTTTATGTTTAACAAGCTTTGTACCTTCAGGAGCATTCTTAACTTCTTCATCATTAAGGCAAACAGGGCGAATTACAGCGTGAGGGCAAACCATTGAACAAAGGTTACACTGGGCGCACTTTGTACCGTCCCATTCAGGAACAGTAATTGCAATACCTCTCTTTTCAAATGCGGCAGAACCCTGCGGATATACACCGTCAGCTCTGTCTACAAACTTTGAAACAGGTAAATCATCACCGTGAAGACGGTCAATAGGATGAAGAATATTCTTAACAAAATCTTTCATTTCAGGGCGATTTGTAGGAATAACAATTTCTTTTTCCTCATCAACTGCATCTTTCCAGCTTTCAGGAACATCAATTTTAACGACTTCTTTAGAACCTCTGTCAATACCGTTGCAGTTAGCGTTTACAATAGCTTCGCCCTTTTTAGAGAACTTTTTAACAACAGCTTTCTTCATAAGTTCAATCGCCTTATCAACAGGGATAATATTAGCAATTGTGAAGAATGCCGACTGAAGAATCGTTGAAGCTCTGCCCGGAAGACCTACTTCTTCCGCAATCTTGATACCGTTGATTGTATAGAAGTTAATATTATTTTCAGCAATATACTTCTTCATTTTAGCAGGAAGCTGCTTATCAAGCTCTTCAGGTGACCAAATACAGTTAAGAAGGAATGTACCGCCCGGTACAATATCCTGCACCATATCATACTTGGTTACATATGAAGGGTTATGGCAAGCTACAAAATTAGCTTTATTGATAAGATATGTTGAAGTAATAGGTGATGAACCGAAACGAAGATGTGATACTGTGATACCTCCTGATTTCTTTGAATCATAGAAAAAGTAACCTTGAGCATACATATCGGTATTATCACCGATGATTTTGATAGAATCTTTATTTGCACCTACTGTACCGTCTGAACCAAGACCCCAGAATTTACAAGAAGTTGTACCTTTCGGGGTTGTATCAGGGCTTTCTGTTACATCAAGCGAAAGATTTGTAACATCATCATTGATTGAAAGTGTGAATTCAGTCTTTGGCTGTGGTGCATTCATATTATTATAAACAGAAATAATATGAGCAGGAAGGGTATCTTTAGAACCTAAACCATAACGGCCACCGTATACAGGTACATCACTGAACTTTGAGTTTTTAAGAGCGGCAACTACATCAAGGAAAAGAGGTTCACCGAGAGAGCCAGGCTCTTTAGTTCTGTCAATTACGGAAATAGTCTTAACGCTGTCAGGAATAACATCAATAAGGTGCTTAACAGAGAAAGGTCTGTAAAGATGAACTTTAATCATACCTACCTTTTCACCGCGGGCATTGAGGAAATCAACTGTTTCCTTAATTGTATCGCATACAGAACCCATAGCAACAATAACTCTGTCTGCATCTTCTGCACCGTAGTAATTGAAGAGCTTATAGTCTGTGCCAAGCTTTTCGTTTACCATATTCATATACATTTCAGTTGTTGCAACTGCGTCATTATAATACTTGTTACAAGCCTCTCTGTGCTGGAAGAAAATATCGCTGTTTTCTGCCGAACCGCGAAGAACAGGCCTTTCAGGATTAAGCGCCCTTGCACGAAATGCCTGCACATCATCCATATCAACCATTGATTTAAGGTCATCATAATCCCAAACTTCAATTTTCTGAATTTCGTGTGAAGTACGGAAACCGTCAAAGAAATGAAGAAACGGTATTCTGCTCTTAATAGTTGAAAGGTGAGCAACTGCACCAAGGTCCATAACCTCCTGCACATTTGCAGAGCAAAGCATTGCATAACCTGTTTGGCGGCAAGCCATAACATCAGAATGGTCACCGAAAATATTAAGTGCGTGAGTTGATACGCAACGAGCCGATACATGAATTACAGACGGAATAAGTTCACCTGCAATTTTGTACATATTAGGAATCATCAAAAGAAGACCCTGTGATGCAGTATATGTAGTAGTAAGTGCGCCTGCGGAAAGTGAACCGTGAACAGCACCTGCTGCACCGCCTTCTGATTCCATTTCAGCCACACGAACTGTTTGTCCGAAAATATTTTTAACACCTCTTGCTGCCATAGCATCTGTTTCCTCAGCCATATTTGATGACGGAGTAATAGGATAAATAGCAGCGACCTCTGTAAACGCGTAACTTACATGTGCAGCAGCACTGTTACCGTCCATGGTCTTTTTCTTTCTTGCCATAAATTTTCCTCCCTAAAGTTAAAAAAGCAATATTATAATGAATGTAAAGCCAAGTGATATGCAAATATTATATTTGCATATATCAATAACTACATTACTATAAATTTAATTATATCACTATATATTTTTAAATTCAACAGTTATTTATTATACAAAAATGCGATTTGTATCAGTCTAAACCGCCGTCTACAACATCAACACCTACAACAGGTGAAATTGTACCCCTGTCCTCATCAGATTTAATAACAACATAATTTGTTTCATTTGAAATTTCAGCTTCTGAAAAGCGGATAACCACCTTAACATCGCCTTTTATTTTTCCGAGGCTGTATTTTTTCACGGTTTTACCGTCAAGTTTAACAACATCATAGTCAACTTCTTTTTTCTTATCTGCCTTATCTTCAAACATTAAATGTTCGTATTCTTTATCATCTACCCTTTTGTACCTTACATAAAGCTTTGATTCAATATTGCTTTTGTTAGGCAGTTCAACGAAAAGAAATACCTCACGCACTTTAGGCTTTTCTGTTGTTGATTGCTCGGTTGTTTGGCTTGATGTATCCTCAGCCTTTTCATCTTTCTTTGTTGTTTTTTGTGATGAATTCTTTTTTGTGGTTTCTTCTTTTTTACTGTTTTTGCCTTTTTTAGCGGTAGTACTCTTGTCGCTTTTATCTGCCTTTTGGGTAGTAGCTTTAGAATCTTTACCGCTTGAGTTTGCATTTTGATTTGCGCTTTGGGTTGCGTGAACTGTTTCACCGTTTGAATCTGTTACAGTTTCATCCTCAACAGTTGATGAAGGAAGTGTTGCATCCGTATCCTCATACTTTTTTGAAGAACACGAAGCGAATGCAAACGCAACCGACATAATCATCAAAACAGCCATTAAAACCGAAATTACTTTTTTCATAATAAATTACACCTTAACTTAAATATTTTAATAATTATTATATAAACATATTAAATGAAGCGTCGCTCGGCATTCGCCAATCACCGCGCGGGCTGAGTGAAACCGAACCAACCTTTGGCGAGTCCGGAATACAGGAACGCTTAAACTGACTTATAAAAAATCTTTTTGTAAATACCCCAAGCCACTTTGCAATTGTAGCTTCGTCATACTTTGAGCCAAAAGCTTTCAATGCAAGCTTTTCAATCTTTTCTTTAGAAAAGCCGAAACGAACAAAGTTATATAAAAAGAAATCGTGAAGTTCATAAGGGCCGATATTATCCTCTGTTTTTTGAGCTATATTACCGTTTTCATCAGGCGGCAAAAGTTCAGGCGAAACAGGAGTATCAAGAACATCATAAAGAATATCGGCGGCAGCCTTATCACTTACTCTTGCAACATATTCAACGAGGTATTTAACAAGGGTTTTAGGTACACTTGCGTTAACACCGTACATACTCATATGGTCACCGTTATATGTGCACCAACCCATAGCAAGTTCGCTCAAATCCCCTGTTCCTACAAGAAGCTTACCATGCTTATTTGCCATGTCAAATAAAATTTGCGTTCTTTCCCTTGCCTGCGTATTTTCATAGGTAATATCTTTAACACTGCTGTCGTGTTCAATATCTTTCATATGCAAAACACACGCGTCTTTAATACTTATTTCTTTAATAGTTACGCCAAGTGATTTCATAAGATCAAGCGCATTTTGATAAGTTCTGTCCGTAGTGCCGAAGCCCGGCATTGTTACGCCCAAAATATCACTGCTGTTTTTACCGAGAAGTTTCATAGCCTGCACGCTGACTAACAGCGCAAGCGTTGAATCAAGCCCGCCGGATATACCTACAACAACACCGTTTGAGCCTACATGCTCAATTCTTTTAGCAAGGCCGGAAGCCTGAATTGCAAATATTTCCTTGCAGCGTTCTTCTCTTTTTGCATTATCACTCGGAACAAAAGGCATTGAATCAACATATCTGTATTCAAGGTCATTTGCTTTATTTTCAAGATTTAATTTAACAAGCTCAACTTCGCCGCCGATGTTTTCAAATGACATATCAGCCCGCCTTTGAGCCATAAGTTTTTCAACATCAACATCTGCAACGGTAAGCACATTTTCACGCTCAAAGCGTTCACCTTCACTTAAAACTGCACCGTTTTCACATACAAGTGTAGCCCCGCTGAACACAAGGTCAGTCGTACTTTCAAAAACAGACGCACCGCTGTAAATATATGCGCACATACATCTTGCCGATTGGTTTGATACAAGTTCACGCCTATACTGTGCCTTGGATACATATTCGTCGCTTGCCGAAAGGTTTGCAATAATATTAGCACCTTTAAGTACAAGCGTACTGCTTGGCGGATTAGGCACCCACAAATCTTCGCACAGTTCAATTCCCAAAACTGCACCTTGCCCCAAATCAAAAATCATATCGCCTATTTGGGTGTCAAACCCTGCAAAAGATATTGGCTGTGCAGATTTAAAATCAAAACCTGATGCAAACCACCTTTTTTCATAAAATTCATTGTAATTTGCAAGATGCTTTTTTGGAACAATACCCTTAACGCCGAATTTATCCAAAACTACTGCGCAGTTATATATTTTATTATAAAATGCAACCGGAGCGCCGAGTACAACCACAATATCTTTTTCTTTAATATAATCTGCAATTATACTCACGGCTTTTTCGCTTTTACTGATAATCACATCGGTAAAAAACAAATCGGCGCAAGTATAACCGGTTACTGAAAGTTCAGGGGTAACAAGAAGCTTTACGCCCATTTCAAGTGCCTTATCAACAGCTTCTTTTATCATTGAAACATTGAAGCTGACATCGGCAACCTTAAGCTTTAATGAACTTGCAGATGTTCTTATAAAACCATAATTCATAGCATCACCATTTGATATTTTATTATTATATTATTAACTGAATATATATAATAGATTAAATCATTGTAATTTTAAATTTGAATGAAGTAATTTCGTTCGGTGCAAGAACGGTCATTCCTCTTTTATGTTCAAAAATTCCATCTTCATCGCTGCAACTTGCAAGTCCCGTCCACGGTTCAAGCGCAACAAACGGAGCGTTGCCGACAGCAGACCATACAAGCAAATTATTCATATCCTGGTATTCAATTTTAATACCTTTTCCGTTTTTGCCGATGAGTGTTGCACTTTTTGCTTCGCAATTTTCAAAAATAAGTGCGTCTTTTTCTTCAAACAAATCGTGAACAAGCGGCAAAGTATTACCGCCGTGCATTTCATCAAACTTTTGGCTTACATCTACAAGGCCTGAATGATGGTCAGGGCGAAGGCAAGGCTTTGTAATATTCTTATCGAACACAACCTTGTAATCTTCAAATTTCTCATCGCTGTCAATAGGGCAATTAAATGCCGGATGCCCGCCGATTACAAACGGAAGGTCGCAATCGCCTGTATTTTTAATAATATATTCATTAGTTACGGTATCACCACTTATTGTGTACTTAATTTTAAGTTCGTAATCAAAAGGAAATTCACGCTTTGTATTTTCATCACTGTGCTGAACAAATGTGACGCTGTTTTTGCACTGCTCATCCACTTCAAACGGATTTATTCTTGCAACACCGTGGCGCTTCATTGTGCATTTTTTGCCAAAAGCCTCCATTTCACCGTTTGGCAACACACCGGTTATAGGGAAACAAACTGGAGCTTGGCCTGCCCAATACTTTGAATCCCCCTGCCAAAGATATTCCGTACCGTTTTTATTAAGAGAATTGAGCATAGCTCCGTCAAGTCCTAAAACAGCATAATTGTTTTTACTTGTAATTTTTATTTTCATAGTATCATTCCTAACTTTATATTTAATTTTACATATTTTAATTATAGCTTATATAAAATTATAATGCAATATTGAAAATGGATAATATATAGTATATAATAATCATAAATTAAAACACAGGAGAATACAAATGGACATTGAAAGCTATATTCAGGAAGCTGTTTTCGGGGAGAATGAACAGCACACTTGTTTTTACCAACTGATGTGGGATACTTTTAAAGAAAGTGGCTTTGTTATCACAGATGAAGACGGCCACGAAATCGACGCGATTTTTAAAGCTACCGCACTTCAAAATCTTTTAGGCGAATTTATGTACAGGCTTTATGATGAAGTTAACGAAATCGGGCTTGAAGATGTTATTGAATATGTGCAAACACTCGGCTTTAGTGACGAAGACATAATCAACTACTGCAATGCCGATGATGAAATTGAAGTTGACGAAGATGATTTTGACTTAACGGTTAAAAACGCACTTGATTACATCACGGAAATTACAGCTGATAAAATGCTTGAGGAATTTTCGGCAGATGATATTTTTGATTTAATGTTTACTGCATCATATGCTTTTGAGCAGGACTTCACATTTGATTTTGAAGATTATGACGAAATGCAGGCATTTATTGATACAAATCACGACCAGCTTGATAATTATAAAGAAGAATATCCGTCAGTAATGAATTGGATTGAAGCAGGTATGATTTGCTAAAATAAAATACCGTATTAAAATGAGGAGTTTATATGAAAAAGCGCATTAGTCTATTAAACATATTCAATATAATCGCAGGCATCATATTTTGCTTTTCGATTGTATATCTTTTAAGCGTACCGAATTCACTTTCTAATTTAATTGATTACCCATACGATTTATTCGGTGATTATACAAATCACATCTACTATTCAATAAAATTGCAAGACACCTATAATGTTACAATGCACGCATGTTTTCCGCCGCTCATTTATTTGTTTTACCATTTTTTAGGTGTTGTAGTTCCAAATGCTGATTATTCGTTGATGGTACTCTACTTTATGTATGCGATAATTATTGCACTTATGTTTGCTGTTTTAGCTTACACCGCAAGTGCTTATTTTAAAAACGAAAGCAAAACATCATCATTGATTACAGTAATGTTAATCATACTTTCAACATCGTTTTCCCACGGTGTAATTGAACGCGGCAACATAGTATTGTTACCGGCATTGTTATTATCTGTTTCATATTTATGGAAAGATTCAAACAGCAAAATAAAAAAAGAGCTGTCTTTAATTTTCATTGCAATTGCAGCTTCAATAAAAATTTATCCGGCATTGATTGGTTTAATTTACATAATAGAGAAAAGATATAAAGAAGCAATAAGACTTATTATTTACGGTTTACTGTTTTTCTTTGTTCCGTTTGCATTTGTAGGCGGCTTTTCAGGATTCAAAACATTCATTTCAAATC
>CAVLCX010000013.1:6429-14139 GCA_963661525.1 bacterium | reverse complement strand
GTGCAGGCTTTGAGGGTAACACTCCTTACAAAACAGAAAACGGTTCTTGCCTTTGCATAAGGGGCGGCAATGCGCACCAGCAGGTTACCGCACCGGGATATGAAATGTATTATGTATGGCTCATTCGTCATCTTGACGGTGACCCGTGGGATAAAACAAGAATTTATGTGCCTGAATATGAATGGCTTGCAAATGCCGACTGATTATATAAATTTATTGTATGATTATACAGCTATTATTCACATATTCACAAAATATTGACTTTATGCTGATATTGTGATAAATTATTGACACGGTTAAATTTAGCCGTATCTTTATTTATGTTATTAAAAACAAAATACGGAGGAAAATAAGATGAAATTAACTAAAAAGATTTCTGCTGTTGTTCTTGCTGTACTTATGATAGTAGTTGCTGTATTTGCCGGCTGCTCATCAAACAGCAGTGATGACAAGAAAGCAGATGAATCAACCACATCGGCAGCAAAGGTTAAAGTTGTTGACATTGAACTTTCAAGCGAAGAATACGCTTTCGGTGTTGACAAAAAGCAGCCTGAACTCAAAGAAAAATGTAACGAGCTTCTTAAAGAAATGAAGTCAAGCGGCGAACTTGAAGAAATCAGCAATCACTTCTTCGGTGACGGCGAACCGGTAGCAGTTACATCAGCTAAGCAGGATAATTCAAAAGACCAGCTTATTGTTGCAACAAACGCTGAATTTGCCCCATTTGAATATAAAGAGGGTAACAAGTTCTACGGTATTGATATGGAAATCGCAAAGCTTCTTGCTGACAAGCTCGGCAAAGAACTTGTAATCGTAGATATGGCATTTGACGCTGTTCTTCTTTCAGTTCAGCAGCAGAAGGCTGACATCGGTATGGCAGGCCTTACCGTAACAGAAGAAAGAGCTAAGCAGGTAGATTTCTCTGACTCTTATTATAACGCAGCACAGAAAGTTATTTGCAAGGCTGATGATACAACATTTGATAACTGCAAAACTAAAGAAGATGTTGATAAAATTCTTCAAGGTCTTGATAAATCAGTTCTTATCGGCGGTCAAAACGGTACAACAGGTCAGTATTATGTTGAAGGCAGTGACGATTTCGGCTTCACAAAGCTTAATGCTACTTGGAAGGGCTATGCAAACGGTTCACTTGCAGTTCAGGACTTAATCAACGGTGGCGTAAATTATGTTATCATTGATGCAGCACCTGCAACAGCAATCACAAACGCTATCAACGCCGTAGCATAATTAACTAAAAGAATTGCCCGTTCTTTTGAACGGGCATTTTGTATAATGAGGACTAATAAATGAATTTTGAAAAGAAATTTGAGGTGTTTTGGAAATTCTTCAGTGACAACGGCGGTTACAGCGTTGTTCTTCAAGGATTAAGAAACACACTTATTATTGCTATACTCGGCCTTGTAATAGGTATCATAATCGGTACTCTTATCGCAACTGTTCGAGTTGTCCCAAAAACAAATAAATTACTCCGCTTTCTTGACGGACTTGCTAAACGCTATGTCAGCTTTTTACGCGGTACACCTATTGTAGTTCAGCTTCTTTTGTTCTACTATGTGCTTATGCCGCTTCTTTCAATAAATTTGAAGAGCGTACCTGTTGCCGTAATCGTATTCGGCTTAAACTCCGGTGCTTACATTTCAGAAATTATGAGAGCAGGTATTCTTTCAGTTGACCCGGGGCAAATGGAAGGTGGCCGTTCAGTCGGCTTAAGCTATGGCACAACAATGATGAAAATTGTCATTCCGCAAGCTGTTAAAAATATTTTGCCTACCCTTGGTAATGAGTTTATTTCTCTTATTAAGGAAACATCGGTTGTCAGCTTTGTAGGTGCAACAGACCTTTACCTTGCTTTCCAGCGTATCGGTTCAAACACATATGACTTTATGGTTCCTTATCTTGTAATGGCTGTTATTTACATTGTAATGGTACTTGTTATTTCTACTCTTATCAAAATTATGGAAAGGAGTTTGAGAAAAAGTGATTACCGTTAAGAATTTAAAGAAAAGCTTTGGTGATAATGAAGTGCTTAAAGGCATTGATTATGAAATCAAGCAAGGCGAAAAAATAGTTATTATCGGCCCGTCAGGTTCAGGCAAAAGTACATTTTTAAGGTGCCTTAATTTGCTTGAAACACCAACCGACGGTGAAATTTACTTTGACGGTCAGCTTATTACCGATAAAAAGTGTGATATAAATAAAGTGCGCGAGCATATGGGTATGGTTTTCCAGCACTTTAATCTTTTTAATAATAAAACCATACTTGAAAATATTACTCTTGCACCTGTTCAGCTTAAAATTATGACTAAAGAGCAGGCAAACACAAAGGCTATGGAGCTTTTGGAAAGAGTAGGCCTTGCAGATAAAGCAAATGCCTACCCATCTCAAATTTCAGGCGGTCAAAAGCAAAGGGCCGCAATTGTTCGCTCACTCGCAATGAACCCAAAGGTTATGCTTTTTGATGAGCCTACATCTGCACTTGACCCTGAAATGGTAGGCGAAGTATTGCAGGTTATGAAAGACCTTGCAAATGAGGGAATGACAATGGTAGTTGTTACTCACGAAATGGGATTTGCAAGGGAAGTTGCCGATAAAGTAATCTTTATGGCCGGCGGATACATTGTTGAGCAGGCACCGCCGAGTGAAATCTTCGGTGCGCCTAAAGACCCAAGACTTCAGCAATTTTTAAGAGCAGTATTATAAATATTTTAAATATAAAAACAGCGTTGGAGAAATCAAAATCTCCAACGCTGTTTTTGCTTAATGTGTATTATTATTTATTGTTTTGTAATCAACATACTGATTTCCCGGCTTTGCATTTTCCCCTGTTTTAGCAGCAATAAGTTCACTTACGGTAACGATTTGATACCCTTTGGCTATAAGTTCCGGTACAACCTTTTCAACTGCGTCTGCTGTTGACGGGTAAATATCGTGCATCAATACAATTGAACCGTCGTATGCATATTTAGTAATGTTTTTATAAATTTTATCTTTATCTTTTGAGCGCCAATCTTCTGTATCGACTGACCAATATGCAAGTGCCATACCCTCTTTTTTGCACTCTTTTCTTATTGTGGAAGTTACATTTCCGCCCGGACATCTGAACATTGTAGGCGCTTTGCCACAAATTTTTTGTATTTGCTTGCTCGCCTTTGAAATATCCTTTGCAGTTACCTGCGAACCGTAATGATTGTGCGAATAAGTGTGATTTCCAAGCTCACAGCCTATTTGTATTTCCTTATCAAGCAAATGCTTTGTTTCGCTGTTTACTCTCTCCCCAACCATAAAGAAAGTGGCGCGTGCATTATATTTTTCAAGTACATCTAAAATGCGCTCTGTTGAATTTGAATTTTTATAATCATACGCCGGCCCGTCGTCAAATGAAAATGCAATCATAGGCTTGTTAGGGTCAACCTTGCCGATATTTATGTCTTTATCATAAATGGTAGCTTGCCCCACATCACTCCACTTGCTGTAAATCGTTTTGTGATTCACGGTCATATATGACCTTACTCTTGCATAATAAATATCGCCGACTGCCAAATCATTTACAGAAAAATTACGGGTTTGCCCGTCTTTAACCGTTTCATTTTTATATTCCGTAAACTCTTTGTTTTTTGAATACTGAATATCATAACCTGCCAAATTATCCAAATCGTTCCATTCCATTGAAAGAACGCCCTTACCGCCCGAAAATACACTTAAAATCGGCTTGCTCGGATTTGAATAAAATGTATACTCTTTGGCTTTATCACTCAAATACTCTTTTTTCATAAATGAACGATAAGCTAAAACCTTAACATTATAAATACTTGCAGACGGAATATCTTTAATATCATATTTGCAATTCTTTTTGCCCTTGCTTGCGCCGATTTTAACATATTTGTTAGCATCGCTGTCAAGGTTGTAAATATAATATCCGTCGGCTTTTTTAACCTCATTCCAAGTAAGCGAAATCGAACTTTCGCTGTTATGTACCATTTTTACATTTTTGACCAAAGCCAAATCTTTGGCACCGGTAACAAAGAGTGCTGTTATGGTAGCAACAATAATTATAAAAATTGTAATAGCTGAAAAAGATTTTATTTTTTTCTCCATAATCTCCGTCCTTAAAGCACCCATAAGCCTTAAATCTTTTAATCCTTTTAACCATTACTAATATAGTACAAAAAAATACAAAATGCAACATATTTTATTTAATATATATTTTTCGTGCAAATTGATTAAAAGTAAACGATTTTTTCTGTAAAATATATGCTTATTCTACTAATTTAAGTTGACCTTGCCGATTTAAAGTGTTATTATTATAATAATATCTTATATGATATATTCATATTTAATTATCTACATAACAAGAGGGGTAAAGATGACTAATTTAGCACTAATTCTTATTGCATTTCCGTTTTTGAGTGCAATACTGCTTTCACTTGCCAAAAATGATAAGGCAAGGCAGGTAATAACTTATTTAAGCAGTGCAGGTGTAATTATACTTGCAGCTGCAATCAGCGTATTATTTTTAAAAAGCAGGGAAAACAGTTTATTTTTGGCATTTCCCGACTTTATTTTGGGTATTTTATCAAAAGCAACTATCTTCGGCGATATATTTTTAACTGCACTTATAATTATATTAAGCTTTAAGCATAAAAAGTACTTTCCGGCACTTTTGGCAGTTGCTCAAACAGGGCTTGTTTTATGGTATGAGCTGTCGGGAAAAGCACCTGAAATGAATTCCACATTTTATATTGACAGATTAACCGTAATTTTACTGCTGATTGTTTCCGTTGTCGGTACTCTTATAACAGTTTATGCTTGCGGATATATGAAAGATTACCATAAGCACCACACCGAATTTGCAGACAGAAGAAGATTTTTCTTTGCAATGCTTTATGTATTTCTCGGTGCAATGTTCGGCCTTGTTTTATCGGATAATCTTATTTTAATGTATTTCTTCTGGGAAATCACAAGCGTTATATCGTTTTTACTTATCGGATATACACGAACCGATGAAGCAATACATAACTGCTTCAGAGCGCTTTGGATGAACCTTTTGGGTGGCTTGGGCTTTGCCGTAGCCATTGTATACGGCGGTATTAAATTTGAAATTGCTTCACTTCAAGGCTTACTTTTGCAAAACGGAAAAGATGTTGTTATTGTAACAATTCTTCTTTCCTTTGCAGCCCTTACAAAAAGTGCGCAATTTCCGTTTTCAAAATGGCTTCTCGGTGCCATGGTTGCACCTACACCGTCATCTGCGCTTTTGCACAGTGCCACAATGGTAAAAGCCGGTGTATATCTGCTTTTGCGCCTTGCACCGCTGTTGTGCGGCACTTATGCAGGCACTATGGTAAGCCTTGTAGGCGGCTTTACTTTCCTTGTTACATCAATGCTTGCAATAACTGTAAGTGACGGTAAAAAAGTTCTTGCCTATTCCACAATTTCTAACCTCGGGCTTATCACTGCGTGCGCCGGTGTAGGCGTTGAAGAAACTGTTTGGGCAGGCATATTCCTTTTAATCTTCCATGCAGTATCAAAATCCCTGTTGTTCCAAACAGTAGGTGCTATTGAAAATTCAACAGGTTCAAGGGATATTGAAACAATGCACGGCCTTGTAAGGCGTCATCCATACCTTGCCTGGACTCTTGTAATCGGCATTGCAGGTATGTTTCTTGCACCTTTCGGTATGCTCATTTCAAAGTGGGCGGCACTCAAAGCGTTTATTGACAGTTCATCCATAATCCTTATTTTATGCGTTTGCTTCGGCAGTGCAACAACTCTTTTTTATTGGACAAAATGGATGGCAACCGTTCTTGCTTCCAAAACAAATGACACAAAAGCGCCTAATACCACAAGTGCTAACCAGTGGTTTTCAATCATCATTCATTCTGCATTGATGGTTTTAACCTGCTTCTTCTTCCCTCTTATTTCATCAAAACTGATTATGCCTTACATAAATAATGTTTATTATAATGCATTGCAGGTTATTTCAAACGATAATATGATAATTATGATGATTATGCTTGCGGCATTTTTCTTGGTTCCTGCTGCCGCTTGGTTTTTTGCAAGAAACACGCATTACAAAAAAGCACCGCGATATATTTGCGGTGTAAATGCAGGCGACCAAATGAATTACATTGATTCAATGGGTGAAAAGAAAAGATTTTTCCTTGCCAATTGGTATATGGAGGATTTATTCGGCGAAAAGAAATTATGGAAACCGAGCATAGTTGCGTCAATAGTTTTCATTGTGGCAATGTTAGTTCTTGCAATAGGAGGTAATGTATAATGGCAGCGAATGTTAAAATTATTATCTGTATTATTGCATATATATTGCTTGCTCCTTTTGCAGGGGCACTTATGTCGGGTTTTGACAGAAAAATTACCGCCCGTATGCAAGGCAGGCAGGGCCCTCCTGTTTTACAGCCTTACTATGATGTAATAAAACTGCTGAAAAAAGAAACAGTAACTGTAAACCATGTGCAGATTTTTTATCTTGCAATTTTTCTGGTATTTATAATATTTACAGGTTGCCTTTTCTTTGGCGGATTTGATTTATTATTAGTATTTTTTGCACTGACTACTGCAAATATCTTTTTGATTTTGGCTGCAACATCAAGCCATTCGCCTTACGCTTCAATGGGAGCAAGCAGAGAAATGGTGCAAATGCTTTGTTATGAACCTATGGTACTTTTAACCGCTGTGGGCTTCTACCTTGCAACAGGCACATTTAAAGTACGCGAAATCATTTCAAGCGGTGCAATGCCTGTTATTTTAAAGCTTCCGGGTGTATTTGTAGGCTTTGTATTTATTCTTACAATTAAGTTGAGGAAACATCCTTTTGACTTGGCAACAAGCCACCATGCACATCAAGAAATGGTAAAAGGTTTAACCACAGAATTTTCAGGCCAAATGTTTGCAATAGTTGAAATTGCACATTGGTATGAAAATGTATTTTTAATGGGTGTTGTTGCTCTGTTCTTTATAAATTCAAATTGGTGGACTTTTATTATTGCCATAGCCGCAATAATGTTTACTTATTTCATACTTATTCTTGTTGATAACACAAATGCAAGATTAAAGTGGAATTTGATGTTAAGAAACAGTTGGCTTACAACTATAATTATCGGCGCACTGAATGTATTTATTCTTGAAGTGCTTACAAAGGGGGTTAAATAATGGCGGATATAACTAAATCTCCATGGATTATGCATTACGACGGAACAAGCTGCAACGGATGTGATATTGAAGTTTTGGCTTGCCTTACTCCTATTTATGATGTTGAAAGATTCGGTGTAATTAACACCGGCAACCCGAAACACGCTGATATACTTTTAATTACCGGCTCCGTAAATGAGCAAAACAAAGATGTAGTAAAGCAAATTTATGAGCAAATGACAGAGCCTAAAGTTGTTTGCGCAATCGGTGTCTGCGCCTGCAACGGCGGTGTGTTTAAAGATTGCTACAATGTTTTAGGCGGTGTGGATAAAGTTATACCTGTTGATATTTATGTTCCCGGCTGTGCGGCAAGGCCCGAATCAATAATTGACGGTGTGGTTAAATCGCTCGCATTATTAAAAGAAAAAAGCGAAAAGCTAAAGGCAAGCAAGGAGGCTTAACAATGGATTTGAATCACAAAATTGAAGAACTTGATATTCCAAAGCTTTACACCGTTATGCTTGAAAAGCAAAGGCTCGG
>CAVLCX010000013.1:0-6419 GCA_963661525.1 bacterium | reverse complement strand
CTCGGCTTTCGCTTAACTCAAATTTGCGCAACCGCATTTGAAGGGTACAATGAGTTGATATATTCCGTATCGAATAATTATGAACTTGAAAATTATAAAATCACAGTTCCTATTGACACAGAAATAAATTCAATTTCAGATTTTTTCCCGTCAGCAATGCTTTACGAAAATGAGATGAAAGAGCTTTTCGGCGTAAATATAAAATCAATAAATCCCGATTATGATAATAAATTTTACAGAATTGCTAAAAAAACGCCTTTTAAAAAGGAAGTTAAGGATGCAATCAAAATAGTTAAAACACAAGAGGAGGAAACGAAATAATGGGAGAAAAATCAATTGTTCCTTTCGGCCCTCAACACCCTGTTTTACCTGAACCGATTCACCTTGATTTAGTACTGGAAGATGAAACCGTAGTTGAAGCAATACCGTCAGTCGGATTTGTTCACAGAGGGCTTGAAGGGCTTGCAGATAAAAGAGATTTTAACGACTATCAATATGTTATTGAGCGTATTTGCGGCATTTGCTCCTTTAAACACGGAATGAGCTACTGTATGGCACTTGAAAAAATATTTGATTGCGAAATACCGAAAAGGGCTGAATATTTAAGAACCTTTTGGGGTGAAATGAGCAGAATTCACTCTCACCTTTTATGGCTCGGTCTTCTTGCCGATGCATTTGGCTTTGACGCACTTTTTATGCAGTGCTGGCGAATGAGGGAAAAGGTGCTTGATATGTTTGAAGCATCTACCGGCGGGCGCGTAATCTTTTCCGTCAATAAAATCGGCGGAGTGCTTAAAGATATGGATTCATCAATGATTAAAAGCTTTGTTGATATATTTAACGATATGGAAAAAGATTTAAAAGCGCTTACGCATACATTTTTAAATGATTATACCGTATGTTCAAGGCTCAAGGGTGTAGGTATATTAAGTAAAGAAGATGCAATAAAGCTCGGTGCGGTAGGCCCAATGGCAAGAGCATCGGGAATTGAGCTTGATATGAGGAAAACGGGCTACTGCGCATACGGTGATGTTGATTTTGACATTATAACTTCAAATGATTGTGACGGATATGCAAGATGTGCTGTTCGTATCGGCGAAATATTCCAATCAATAAATATAATCAAGCAGCTTGCAGATAAAATGCCGGACGGTGAAATCAGCGTTAAAGTTAAGGGTATGCCAAACGGCGAAGCAATAGTCAGAGTTGAACAGCCGAGGGGTGAAGCATTCTATTATGCCAAAGCAAACGGAACTAAATTCCTTGAACGCTTCAGAGTTCGCACCCCGACTTTCACTAATATTGAATCGCTTATTCATATTTTACCCGGCTCTCAACTTGCCGATGTACCGCTTCAAATACTCACGATTGACCCGTGCATAAGCTGCACTGAAAGGTAGGATGATTATGGGAATTATGGACTTTTCTAAACAGGCTATTAAAAACTTATTTTCCAAGCCTGCCACTTCAAACTACCCTTTCACCCCGAAAGAATATCCCGAAAGGTCAAGAGGGCATATTGAAATAAATATTGATGATTGCATTATGTGCGGAATGTGTATGCGCAAATGCCCATCAGGTTCAATCACGGTTGACAGAAATAAACGCACTTGGACTATTAACCGAATGGGCTGTGTTCAATGTTCAAACTGCGTTGAAAACTGCCCTAAAACCTGCCTGAATATTAAGCCGGGGTATACCGAACCGTCGGCTCAAAAAACCATTGATACCTTTGCCCAGCCGATACCTGAAACAAAGGCAGGCAAAGTAGTTAACGATATGGCAAAATGCATTCTCTGCGGCTTATGTGCAAGAAAATGCCCGCAGGAATGTATCAGGGTTGACAGAACAAATGAAAAAACTTGGTCAATCAACAGGGATAAATGCGTGCAATGCGGCGCATGCGTTGACGCGTGCATTAAATTCAAAGCATTAAGCCAAGTTGAAGATGACGGGGAAAAAGGCACACTTACATATCATAAGGAATAATATGGCAATTAAACTTAATTTCAGCGGAATAGTACAAGGAATAGGATTTAGACCTACTGCACAAAGGTTGGCAAAAAAGCTTGGTCTTTTCGGTTATGTTAAAAATTCCGGCGGCAGTGTGGAAATCCTTATTACAGGTGAAAATGAGGCACTCGACATTTTTGTAAAGTGCCTTATTTCTATGTTTGAAATTAAAGATTATACCAAAGAAATAATAAAATGCGATAAAAAATTTACAGATTTTACCATTGTTCACTCGCAAAGGGATAACGGCATAGCCTTTATTACTCCTGACCTTGCCACCTGCCCTGATTGTGAAAAGGAGCTTAAAAGCGGCAATAACAGAAGATTTAACCACCCTTTTATCAGCTGCATAAACTGCGGGCCGAGATATACAATAATTGACACCCTGCCATATGACAGAGAAAATACAGTTATGAACGATTTTGCGCTTTGCGGCGAATGTGAAAAGGAATATACAGAAGTTTCAAACCGGCGTTGCCACGCGCAAACAATTGCCTGCAACAACTGCGGGCCTGAAACAAACATTTCGATTGATAACGCCGTTGAAATATTAAAGCAAGGCAAAATACTTGCAATAAAAGATATTGGCGGCTATCACTTTGCCTGCGATGTAAACAGCATATCAAGTGTAAACGATATACGAAAACTGAAAGGCAGATATAAAAAGCCTTTTGCAGTTATGTTTTCAAATATAGATGAAATTGAAGAAAACTGCCATGTAAACAGCAAGGAAAAAGAGCTGCTGTTATCTGCCGCAAAGCCGATTGTACTGCTGAAAAAGAAGAAAGATTTTGATAAAAGTGTTTGCGGTGAAAGTAACAAAATAGGTGCGTTTTTACCGTGTAACCCTATTCAAATACTTATACTTAATAAAATATCACCGCTTGTTATGACGAGTGCAAACATAACCGGTGAAGTAATAGAAACAGATGATGAAAAAATCAAAAAATTCAGTGTTCCAACCCTTTCTCACAGCAGAAGAATACTTACCCCGATTGATGACAGCGTATTACAGGCAGTAAACGGCCACACTCAATTTTTAAGGCGGGCAAGGGGTTATGTTCCGCTTGCTATTGATATTGGAATTAAAGCTGAAAAAAACACCCTATGTATGGGCGGTGATTTAAAAGCAAGCTTTGCTTTTCACAAAGATAAATATGTGTTTTTAAGCCAATATTTCGGTGACCTTGAAAACATTGATATTAAAAATGCATATCAAAATAATATCAAACGCTTTGAAAAGTTACATTCATTTTGCAGGGAAAAAACGGTTTGCGATAAGCACCCCAATTATTTTTCATCAAACATTTTTGAATGTGATTTAAAAATTCAGCACCATAAAGCACATATAGCAAGCGTTATTGCCGAGCATAAGCTTAAAGGCAAAGTTTTAGGCTTTGCATTTGACGGAACGGGATACGGTGATGACGGTGCAATTTGGGGAAGTGAAGTTTTTATATTTGACACAAAAAAATTCGAAAGAATAAATCATTTAAAATATACAAAAATGACTGCGTCAAACGAAATTTCAAAAAACTGCGACCTTGCGCTTGATTGCTATCTCGGTACAAACAAGATAATAAACAGTGCAATAAAAGCAGGAATTAACACTGTTAATTCTTCAAGTATGGGCAGGCTTTTTGATGCAGTTTGCGCACTGCTTGATATAAAGCATTACAACACCTATGAGAGCGAATGTGCCTGTGCGCTTGAAATATGCGCCGAAAAATCAAGCAATCCCTACCCTTTGACAATTTCATTTGAACCTATTAAAATATTAAATGAAATAAAAAATGCTTTGCAAAGCGGTGCTAAAGCTTGCGACCTTGCGCTCGGCTTTCACCTAATGCTTGCAAAGATGATAACAAAAATCGCTTTAGAAGTCAGGAAAAAAAGCGATATAAATCAAATTGCACTTTCAGGCGGAGTGTTCAACAATAACATTTTACTTGAAAATGCATTTAAAAACCTTGAAGAAAAAGGATTTGAAGTATATACAAACGAGCTTGTACCTTGCGGTGACGGCGGCATAGCTTTGGGCCAGGCATATATTTCAGCATTGGAGGAATAAAAATGTGTGTTGCTGCACCGGGCAGAATAGTTGATATAAATTCAGACACAGCCACAGTTGATTACAGCGGAAATAAAATAAAAGCAAATAAAGGTATAGTTGACGCAAAAATCGGTGATTGGGTTCTTGTTCACGCCGGGCTTATTATTCAGGTTTTACCTGAATATGAAGCTAAAAATATGAATGATATTTTTTCAGCACTTGAGGATATATAAAATGGAAATTGAAAATATCATCAGCTTTTTAAAAAACTATGACGGGGAAGAAATCACGCTTATGGAAGTTTGCGGCACTCACACAGCGTCTATTTGCGAAAATGCAATACCGTCAATAATAAGTGATAAAATAAAGCTTATCAGCGGACCGGGCTGCCCTGTTTGCGTTACACCCTCTGCTTATATTGATAAACTAATCAGCCTTGCCAAAAATCCGAAAAACTGCATTGTAACCTTCGGCGATATGATTAGAGTTCCCGGCAGTAAGCTTGCTTTAAAGGATATAACGGCAAACGACTGCAGGGTAAAAATGGTGTACACCCCATTTGAAATAATTGAACTTGCAAAAAATGAGCCTGATACAAATTTTATTTTTGCGGCAGTCGGCTTTGAAACAACAACACCGATTTACGCCTTGCTGATTGAAAAGCTGATTTGTGAAAAAATAAATAATGTTAAACTTTTAACCGCACTTAAAACTATGCCCAATGCCATTGATACACTCTGCAAAGCAGATTCAAAAATTGACGGATTTATTGCACCTGGCAATGTATCGGTAATAATAGGTGAAAAAGCATATTTAAAAATGGCTGAAAAATACAATTTGCCTTTTGTAATCAGCGGATTTGACGGCAAGGAGCTTTTAGCAACTGTTTATGCGCTTGTAAAATTAAGAAATCAGGGAAAAGTACTGAATTTGTACAGCTATGCAGTTGATTACAACGCAAATGAAAAGGCAAGGCAAATTGTTGATAAATACTTCACCCCTTGTGACGCCGCTTGGCGAGGAATGGGAATTATTAAAAACAGCGGAATGAAAATTCGTGATGAATACAAGGATTTTGATGCCGGAAGTGACGGATTAACAACAGATATTTCGCAAAATCAAGCTTGTATGTGCAGTCAAATAATTATAGGCAAAGCAAAGCCTTGTGACTGCCCGTTATATAAAAAAATATGCACCCCCGATACACCGCAGGGTGCGTGCATGGTATCAAATGAGGGTACATGCTTTAATTATTATACTAATAATCGAGGATAAAAATGAAAATTACATTAGCACACGGCAGCGGCGGCAAAGCCACAAGCGACCTTATTTCTTCAGTTTTTGCAAAGCATTTTTCAAACCCAATATTAAATATGATGGAGGACAGCGCAGTAGTTAACGCAAGCAAAAAAATTGCTGTTACTACCGATTCATTTGTTATTACACCGCTTATTTTTAACGGCGGGGATATTGGCAGGCTTTCAGTTTGCGGCACGGTAAATGACCTTTTAATGCGCGGCGCAACACCGAAATATATTACAAGTGCATTTATTATTGAAGAGGGTGCAGATACCGACATTTTAAACACAATAGTAAAATCAATGGCACAAACTGCAAAAGAAGCAGGTGTAACCGTTATTTGCGGGGATACAAAGGTTATTGACGGAAAAGGCGGAATATACATAAACACAACGGGTGTAGGATTCATAGATGAAAGCACAAATATTGTATCAACAAATATGCAAGATGGTGACAGTGTTATTGTAAGCGGAAACCTCGGTGACCACCACGCAACAGTTTTATCGGCAAGAATGAATATTGAAAACAGTATAAAATCAGATAACGCGCCGCTTAATGAAATGGTTAAAGCAATGCTTGATAACAAAATTGATATTCATACAATGCGCGATGTAACACGCGGCGGACTTGGAACAGTGCTTAACGAACTTGCAGATGCATCAAATGTATCAATCGAGCTTGAAGAAGAAAAAATACCCGTAAATGAAGAAGTACAGGCATTCGCCAAAATACTCGGCCTTGATATTATGCATATGGGAAATGAGGGCAAGCTTGTAGCAATAGTGCCGAGTGAACAGGCACAAAAAGCAGTTGAAATAATAAGAAACTGCAAATACGGTGAAAATGCGCAAATAATAGGCAAAGTCACCGCCGGAAAAGGTGTAATACTTAAAACCGAACTTGGCGGCAAGCGCGCTGTTTCCACCCTTTTCGGTGAGGGATTACCGAGAATATGCTGATAATATGTAAATAACATCAGTCGTAAAAATACGACTGATGTTCAGCGTGTAGAAAAAGTTAAATTATAAATTTCTACACGCTGGTAGACTTTGAG
>CAVLCX010000012.1:14127-14914 GCA_963661525.1 bacterium | reverse complement strand
GGATATGGCAGAGCAGGTTCGCCAAAAGGATATTGCACTTCAGGAAAAGCTTAAAGAAATTTAACAAATATAAACAGTAAAAATAAGATTGCGTAAAACGCAAACTTTTAAAAGGAGATTATATATGGAGTCATTCAGCGAAAGTTATGCTAAAGCAGGCGTAGATGTTACAGCAGGTTATGAATCTGTTGAACTTATCAAATCACATGTAAAGCGCACTGAAATTCCGGGCGTGATGGGTTCAATTGGCGGTTTCGGCGGTATGTTTGAACTTTTAGGTGCAGGTAATTATAAAAATCCTGTGCTTGTTTCAGGTACAGACGGTGTAGGAACCAAGCTTAAAGTTGCTTTTCTTCTTGATAAGCACGATACTATCGGTATTGACTGTGTAGCAATGTGTGTTAATGATGTAGCTTGCTCCGGTGCAAAGCCGCTTTTCTTCCTTGACTATATTGCTTGCGGTAAAAACTATCCTGAAAAGATAGAGCAAATTGTAAGCGGTGTGGCTGAAGGTTGCGTTCAGGCAGGCTGCGCACTTGTCGGCGGCGAAACAGCAGAACATCCGGGCCTTATGCCAAATGATGAATACGACCTTGCAGGTTTTACGGTAGGTATCGGCGAAAAGGACAAGCTTGTATCAGGCGATAAGCTTGCAAGCGGAAATGCACTTATCGGTGTTGCATCATCAGGTGTTCATTCAAACGGTTTTTCACTTGTAAGAAAAGTGTTTAACATTACTGAAGAAAGGCTTGGCGTTCATGTGGCAGAGCTTGGCAAAACTCTCGGC
>CAVLCX010000012.1:0-14117 GCA_963661525.1 bacterium | reverse complement strand
CCGCTTCTTAATCTTATGGACAGTGTTAATGTCAATGCTATCAGCCATATCACAGGCGGCGGATTTTATGAAAATGTACCGAGAATGTTAAATGACGGTTTCAAGGCTGTTATTGAAAAAGACAAGTGCTTTAAAAAGCCTATTTTTGACCTTATCGCTAGTGAGGGTAATATCCCAGAAAGAGATATGTATAACACGTTTAATATGGGTACAGGCCTTGTTATCGCAGTTGATAATGATAAGGCAGATGAAGCTGTAAGAATACTTAAAGAAAGCGGCGAGGACGCTTGCGTTATCGGTGAAATTCAAGCCGGCGAAAAGGGTGTTGAACTCGTATGATGAAAAACATAGCTGTTTTGGTGTCGGGTGGGGGTACTAACCTTCAGGCACTTATTGACGCACAGGCAAAAGGCGAAATAATCGGCGGAAAAATTACGCTTGTTGTTTCTTCAAATCCTGATGCATATGCTCTTGAAAGAGCAAAAAAGAATAATATAGCAACTAAAATTTGCGAAAAGAAAAACTATAAAGACAGGGCGGAATATACCCGCGCCATTAGGGATATTTTACTTGAGGCAAAGGCTGATTTGGTAGTATATGCCGGCTTTATGACTATTCTTGATGAGCAGATAGTTAAGGCTTTTCCAAACAAAATGATGAATGTTCACCCTGCGCTTATCCCGTCTTTTTGCGGGCCGGGATATTGGGGGCTTCATGTGCATGAAAAGGTTATTGAAAGCGGAGTTAAACTCACAGGTGCAACAGTCCATTTTGTAACAGAGGAATGTGACGGCGGCCCTATAATTTTGCAAAAGGCAAGCGAGGTTAAATTTGATGATACCTCTGAAATTTTGCAAAAGCGTGTTATGGAAGAATGTGAATGGAAAATTCTTCCTAAAGCAGTTTCTCTTTTCTGCCAAGATAAAATTGAAGTTGTTAATAATAAAACTAAAATTACTGAATGATATTGAGGTGTAATTATGGAAATCAAATCTCTTGCAAGTGAACTTAATACTAATTCATATCCGGGCAGAGGTATTGTGCTTGGTAAAAGTGAATGCGGCAAATTTGCGGTTTGCGCTTATTTCATTATGGGCAGAAGTGTAAACAGCCGTAACAGAATTTTTGAAGAAAATGAGCGCGGCGGAATTCGCACCAAGGCTTTTGATGAGTCAAAAATGGAAGACCCTTCACTTATTATCTATAACCCTGTTCTTAAGTTCGGCGGTGACACAATCGTTACAAACGGTGACCAAACCGATACTATCTATGATTCTTTTGCAAAGGGTGATTGCTACCACGATGCACTTATTACAAGAGAATTTGAGCCTGATGCACCAAATTACACACCGAGAATTTCAGGTATTATGAAAGAAAACGGTAATTATAATCTCTCAATTCTTAAATCAAATTGCGGTGAGCCTGAATGTGTGAGATATTTCTTTGAATATCCTGCAAGGACAGGTCTTGGCCATTTTATTCACACATATAAGTGTGACGGAAATCCTATCCCGTCATTTGAGGGTGAGCCTACACCTGTTAAAATTGAGGGTGATATTGATGAGTTCACCAATATGATTTGGACTAATCTTAATGAGGATAATAAGGTTTCTCTTTTTGTTCGTTTCATAAATCTTGAAACAAAGGAAGAAGAAACAAGAATTATCAATAAAAACGAAAAATAATTATAAGGGGTGATTTAGTTCACCCCTTGTTTTGCTATTATATTTACTATATTATTTACATATTTATTATAAATTCGGAGGAAATTATGAAAGTTCTTGTTGTTGGCGGCGGCGGAAGAGAACACGCCCTTATCAGAAAAATTAAAGAATCAAGCAAGGTTGATGAGATTTTTTGCACACCGGGTAACGGTGGCATTTCATATGATGCAAAATGTTTTGATGTTTCGGCTACGGATATTGGCGGCGTAGTTGATTTAGCTAAAAAATTAAGCGTTGATTTAGTTGTAGTAGCGCCAGATGACCCGCTTGTTGCAGGTATGGTTGACGCACTTAATGACGCAGGCTTTAAAACTTTCGGCCCACGCGCAAATGCTGCTATTATTGAGGGTTCAAAAGTTTTTTCAAAAGAGCTTATGCAAAAATATAATATCCCTACCGCTGAATATAAAGTTTTTGATAACGCAAATGACGCTATTGAATATATTAAAGAGAAAAATGAATTTCCTACTGTTATTAAGGCGGACGGTCTTGCTTTGGGCAAGGGCGTAATCATTCCTGAAAATCTTGATGACGCTGTTGCCGGTGTTAAAGAAATTATGGAAGATAAAATCTTCGGTGCTTCCGGCAACAACATTGTAGTTGAAGAATTTTTGACCGGTCCTGAAGTTTCCGTTCTTGCATTTACAGACGGCAAGTGCGTTAAACCTATGGTATCTTCTATGGACCATAAGCGTGCGCTTGACGGTGATAAGGGGCTTAATACAGGCGGTATGGGTACTGTATCACCAAACCCGTATTATACTGAAGAAGTGGCAGATGAATGTATGGATAAAATTTTTATGCCTACTATCAATGCTATGAACCAAGAGGGCAGAACATTTAAAGGCTGCCTTTATTTCGGACTTATGATTACACCGAAAGGACCAAAGGTAATTGAATATAACTGCCGCTTCGGTGACCCTGAAACACAGGTTGTTTTACCAAGACTTAAAACAGATATTATTGATATTTTTGAAGCAATAAATAACGAAACACTTTCCGAGCTTGATATTGAATGGAGCGAAAAAGCCTGCACTTGTGTTATTATGGCTTCCGGCGGCTACCCGAAATCATATAAAAAGGGTGTTGAAATCACAGGCCTTACATCAGGTCAGTTTGATGGTGTTATTGTTTACCACGCAGGAACTAAAATTGAAAATGATAAGCTTGTTACATCGGGCGGCAGAGTTTTAGGTGTTACCGCTTTGGGTGACAGCCTTGCAGACGCACTTAAAAAATCTTATGAAGCGGTGGAAAATATCCATTTTGATAATGCACATTACAGAAAAGATATTGGAAAACGCGCACTCGAAGCTAATAAATAATTTATACAAATTGTTGTAATTTAACAAATTGTGAATTTTTTTCGATTTTACAAATTGTTATTGACAATTATACAAAATGGAATTATACTATCCGTGTAATTAAAATTAACTTTTAGAATAGATAAGAGGGTTAAGTTATGGCAACAGTAAAAAAGAGCAAAAAGAAGATTATTGTACCTATAAGTATAATACTCGTTATTGCGATTGTAGCCGGTTGCATTTTCGGCGTATCTAAATCGAAAAGCGGCGAAGAGGTTAAGCTCAACACAATTTCAACTGGTGATATTTACGAAAAGGTATCATTAACAGGTGATGTTACTGCCGGCACTTCAAAGGATTATAAGGTCGGCACAGTTGCTACCGTTAAAAATGTTAATGTTAAAGTAGGCGACCAGGTTAAAAAAGGTGATGTTCTTGCAACATTTGATACCACTTCACTTGATTCGCAGGTATCTTCACTTCAAACTTCTTATAATGACGCTTTGAAAAACTATAACAATGCTGTAAAAAATCAAAAAACAGCAAACAGCAAGGCATCTACATATAAAAAGCAAATAGATGCAATTGATAAAAAGATTGCAAAGCTTAATAAGAAAATTGCTAAAACAACAACCACTACTAAAAAGAAAACAACCACTACGGCAACTACAACTAATGCAAGCACAACTAACCGTGTTTCACAGTGGCTTGCAACTACCACAACTAAAGCAACAACTACCACAACTACTACAACTACAACTCAGCCTACCACAGACGATGGTTCACTTAAATATACAGTAGCACTTTCTGCTTATCCTACTTCTGTTTCAGGTACAGTTTCAGGTTCGGGCAAGTACAGGCAGGATATTGGTAATGTTACGGTTAAGGCAACCCCAAATTCAGGTTGGCTCTTCCTTGGTTGGTATTCTTCACGTGCAGCATATTTGGCCGGTAATTCACCGCTTTCAAATTCACAGTCTTGGACTTTTGCTTTGACAAGCGATGTTAACTATGTAGCTGTATTTACAGAAGACCAAAATGCTACTACCACGAGTGCAGCTTCTATCAGCGATATTTCAAGTGCGCTTGTTGAAATAAACAAAAATATTGCATCAATAACTGACGATGTTGAAACTTTAACCACTATCTCGGGAATAGTTGCAAATTCAATTTCAGGTGCAATTGCTTCAGGTCAGCTTAACAGCAAGACTATTGCTGATTTGGTAGGTAAAGATATTCAGGCTGCTATTACAAATGGTATTGTTGATTCAACCAAGCTGATTGTTGAAAGTGGTGTTGCGGTTGATATGATTAAAGCCGCTGTATCATCAATTGATTACAGGGCGCTTGCTAAAGGTGTTTCTGATTCTGATAATGCGGTTCTTACTGGCTTGGAAATTCAAAAAGCAATGCTTTCAGCTCAATATGAAGTATATAAAACACAGGGCGACCAGTCAATTGTTACTGCCCAAAAATCAGCAGTTACTGCTACAAAGAAGGCTCTTGATTCAATGAAAGAGCAGCAAACAGCACTTGCAAACGGATGGACAGCAGATTTTGACGGTGTGATTACAAAGGTTGATATTTCACCTGACGCTCAAACTACTGCGCTTCAGGCAGGTGTCACACTTGAAAATCACGATGTTCTTGTTGCAACAGTCAGCCTCAGCGAATATGATGTGCATAAAGTTAAACTCGGTATGCAGGCAAAGGTTACTACTGCTTACGGTGAATATGAGGGCGAAGTTGCCACTATTGCACCTACTGCTACCGGCGGTTCATCAAGCTCGATTCTTGACAGTGTAGGTTCAATGGCCGGTGTCAGCGGCCTCTCATCACTTACCGATTCAGGTGCAGGTGTTGAATGTACAATTGAAATTAAAAATCCTGATGAAAACATTATTGCAGGCTTTGATGCCGATGTTGAAATTCAAACAGGTCAGTATCTTGGTGTAACAGTTGTTCCTATTGAATCAATTACACTTGAAAAAACAGGTTCATATGTATATCTTTATAATGATGAGGATAAAACAGTTACCAAGACTGAAATTAAAACAGGTGCAATTTCAGATACAGCTTATGAAGTAACTTCAGGTATTAAGCCGGGTGACAGAATTGTTGCATCACCAAAAACAGATTATAAAGAAGATACCTTTAAAGTTAAGGTAGTAGACAGCACAAATAAGTAAGGAGACTTTACAGTGAATATTACAGAAAGTCTGAAAATCGCAGTCAAGTGTATTAAGTCAAATTGGATGCGTAGCCTTCTTACAATGCTTGGTATTATTATCGGTATCAGCTCTGTTATTATGATTATCGGTGCAGGTACCGGTGTAAGAGATTATATCGTCGGCCTTATTGAAGATATGGGTTCAAACGCAGTTCTTGTCAGCGTTGATACCACATCTGCTACTGATAATGACTATATTACTCTTGATGATGTAGAAAATATTAAAACTAAAGTAAACGGTGTTGAGCGTTGTTCACCTATGCTTATGGGCTTTGGCCGTGCAACAATTGATTCAACTGCTACGGAAGCTACTGCAATGCTTATCGGTGTTAACAGCGATGTTCAGTTTGCACTTACCAACACTTGTGAATACGGGCGTTTTTTCACTGATGAGGAGTATAACGCAAATGCGCCTATTGCTGTAATGGGTACTAATTCGGCACAGCAGGCTTATGGTTATGAAGATGTTACTAATGAATATGTAACTGTATCTTCAAGCGGTAAATCAATGAAAATCAAAATTTGCGGTGTTGCAAATATTGATACTCTTGCAAGCTCACTCGGCGGTTCAAGCTCAATGAGCAATATGTTCCAAAGCGCAGGTGGGGATAAAACTATCATTGCACTGTTTTTACCTTGCACAACGCTTACACAGATTACCGGTGCTGATGCAAACCTCAGCAATGTATTTGTTATTGCTAAAGACGGTTATGATTATGATGCAGTCGGCAATGCAACCGTAAACTATCTTAAATCCGCACACGGTAACTATTCAAACAGCATGTATACTGCTCAAAATATGGCAACATATGTTGATATAGTTAATATAATTATGTCTGTTCTTACAGCATTTATTGCCTGCGTGGGCGCAATTTCGCTTATTGTAGGCGGTATCGGTGTAATGAACATCATGCTTGTTTCGGTAACGGAGCGAACGCGTGAAATTGGTATACGAAAATCGCTTGGTGCTAAAACTAGGGTTATTACGATGCAGTTTTTGACGGAGTCGATAATTCTGTGTCTGATAGGTGGTATTATTGGCGTCTCAATCGGTGTTGCAGGTGCTTTTGCCGCATGCTCGGTAATAAATATTAAGCCTAATATTACATGGTGGCTTATACTTGTTGCACTGCTGTTTTCAAGCGGTGTGGGTCTGTTCTTCGGTATTTATCCTGCAAGAAAGGCTGCACAAATGAGTCCTATTGATGCACTCAGAAGCGAATAATTATTTAAGAGGGGCTATTTTGCTCCTCTTGAATTTTATTGTTATGTATGATAGAATAATAACACTATCTTTTAAAGAGGAGTATTTGATGGAAATTAACGATATACTTGAAAAGTTCAATTTTAAAGGTGAACTTGAAGAATGTAATGTTTTCGGCTCAGGCCATATAAATACAACATATCTTGCAAAATATATTGAAAACGGAAAAGAAAAAAAATATGTGGTTCAAAAAGTAAATACAAATATTTTCCCTGATATTGATTCACTTATGAACAATATTTTTTCCGTTACAGATTTTTTAGTAGAAAAAATTAAAGAAAACGGAGGTAATCCCCATAGGGAAACGCTCCATTTTATCAGAACATCTGACAAAAACAAGTATTTTAAAGATGAAAACGGTGACTGTTACCGTGCATACCGCTTTGTTGATAATTCAAAGGCTTATGATACTGCTGACAGCGCGGAGATTTTTGGTAAAAGCGGTAAAGCATTTGGCAGATTTCAAAAGTATTTAAGTGATTTTCCTGCTGAAACTTTGAGTGAGATAATTAAGAATTTTCATAATACCATTTGGCGATATGAAAATGAATTTATCCCCGCTGTTCAAGTTGATAAGGCAGACAGAGTTGCCGCTTGCGGTGATGAAATTAAGTTTGTTATGCACAGAAGAGAAGATTGCAAAAAGCTTGTTGATCTTATTGATAAGGGTGAACTTCCGCTTCGTGTAACGCATAATGATACCAAGCTTAATAATGTCCTTTTTGACAGTGACAGTGATGATGCAATTTGTGTGATCGACCTTGATACTGTTATGCCGGGGCTTGCACTTTATGATTTCGGTGATTCAATTCGTTTTGGTGCAAATTCCTGTGCAGAAGATGACGATGATTATGATAATGTCAAAATAAATCTTGATTATTTTGAAGCTTATGCAAAAGGCTTTTTGAGCGAGGCGGGAAGCACACTTAATCAATGTGAAATTGATAATCTTGCTTTTTCGGCAAAGCTTATGACTTTTGAATGCGGTATGCGCTTTCTTACCGATTATATTAACGGTGATATATATTTTAAAACAGCATATCCTACTCATAACCTTGTGCGTGCAAAAAATCAATTTGCACTTGTAAGCGATATGGAAGATAAAATGGCTCAAATGGAGCAAATTATTAAAAACGTAACTGAATAAGAATTATAAAAAGGAACGATTTTCAAAAGAAACGATTTTCATTCCTTTTTTATTTATACTTTTTACTTATCTTGGCAATAATAAACTGTACATAAAAAATTAAAGGGTGATTATGTGCAGTATAATAAAGTTGAAATTTGTGGGATAAATACAAGCCAATTAAAAGTGCTGAAAGAAAAGGAAAAAATGGAACTTTTAAAAAAGGCACAGGCAGGGGATAAAAACGCAAGAAATGAACTTATAGAAGGAAATTTGCGCCTTGTTTTATCAGTCGTTCAGCGCTTTTCAAACAGGGGCGAAAATATGGATGATCTTTTCCAAGTCGGTGTAATAGGGCTTATTAAAGCGATAGATAATTTTAATACAAATCTTGATGTTCGCTTTTCCACTTATGCTGTGCCGATGTGTATAGGCGAAATCAGAAGATATTTGCGTGATGATAACCCGGTGCGAGTAAGCAGAAGTATGCGCGATACAGCTTATAAAGCAATGCAGGTTAAAGAGCAGCTTATTAACGAGCAGGGCAAAGAGCCTACCATTGAGCAAATAGCTAATCGCCTTGATATGAGAAAGAGTGATGTGGTACTTGCACTTGAGGCTATTGTTGACCCTGTGAGCCTGTATGAGCCTGTTTATAATGACGGGGGAGATACAATATATGTAATGGACCAAGTGGGCGACAGTTCAAGCGACAAGGACTGGATAGATGAAATTTCAATCAAAGATGAAATTAAAAAGCTTGATGACAGGGAACGCAATATTATGTATCTTCGTTTTATGCAGGGTAAAACACAAATGGAAGTTGCAAAAGAGGTTGGAATATCGCAGGCGCAGGTTTCCAGATTAGAAAAAAATGCCATTAGGCGAATTAAGGGCGAATAACACATATCTGCGACGGTTAACTTGATTAAAATAATCAAAAAAATCAAAAAAATTTTGACATTTGTATAAAATGGTGGTATTGTTATATTGAAAGGGTGATCGTGATGAAGAAAATATCAAGCGTAATTTTGGCTGTATTATTAGCTTTTTCAAGCATTTTTTGTGTTAATACTGCATTTGCGGATGAAAATGCGCCTACATTAACCAAGGAACTTAAATTAAACGGTGCTTGGAGTGAAGAATACGATTCCAATATTACTGATGGAGCAACTTGGTTTAAATTCCATATTGATTATCAAGGCAAATTTAAGCTTCAAATGAAAACTTATGACGCACTTGATGTTAAGCTTTATAATTCTGAATTTTCTAAAACTTATTTTACAACTGTAATTAAAGAATTTAATGATACTAAAACCAAAACTAAAAGCGAGAGCGTCGTTTTAAATCCGGGTGATTACTATGTAAGAGTAGTGGCAAACGGTAAATATGCTCTTAATGCAAGCTTTGGTTTAAACAGCTATGTTAACCCTGAAGCAGTTGAAATCGGAAAGGTTTACAGCGGTTTATCAACTGATGAAGACGGTTCATATTGGTACAAGGTCGATTTGAAAAATAAGGGAAAATATACCTTGTCCCTCACTTCTTCGGGCATTGCAACTGCTGAAGTTTATAACAGTGATATGTCAAAAAGTTTGGATATCATCTATATTTTTTCAAGCTCAGATTTAGCCAAAACTTCAACTAAAGATATTGATTTGGATAAAGGTACATATCTCGTTAAGGTTGTAAGTACAAAGGAATATAAATTTTCATTTTCAAATTATGTTTGCAGCCATATTTATGATGTAACTACAACAGCGCCGACTTATTTTGCCGACGGATATAACACTTATGTTTGCGCAAGGTGTGGCTATTCGTATAAAACAAAGGGTGAACCTAAAAAAACACTCAAAACACCGAAAATTTATTCGCTCAAAGGCGGTAAAAAGAAAATTACCTTAAGTAATTCAAACAATAAATCGGCAACAGGGTATCAAATAAAAGTATCCACAAGTAAAAAATTCACTAAAAAAACCACTAAAACAGTCAAGGTGACTTCATCAAAAACAACGGTTAAAAAGCTTAAAAAAGGCAAAAAATACTATGTAAAAGTCAGAGCGTATAAAACAAAGAATTCAAAAACCGTTTATTCAAAGTGGAGTAAAGTAAAAAGCATAAAAACAAAATAGTTTTTCAGAGAGATGAATTTTAATATTTATCTCTCTTTTTTTATTTTAGGTATTGAAATTTTTATACATATAATGTAATATAATATAAAATTATAATATAGTAATGCAGTCAGTGATTTCTTTAAACGAATGTAAATTATTGGCACACTTTCTTGGAGTTGTGTATGGAAAAAATCACAGGTAAAAATAATGAAATAATAAAGGGCGTTAAAAAACTCTTTACCTCTTCCAAGGAGCGTAAGGCTCAAGGCTTGTTTGTGCTAGAAGGGGCAAGGCTTGTTTTTGACGCCCTTAATTCGTCTTATGAAGTTGAAACTTTTTTAATAACCGAAAGTGCTAATGAAAAGTATTTTGACGCGTCCGTTCAAATGCAAAGGAAAAGCAAAAATTCATATTTTATAAGTGATACGCTTTCGCAAAAAATAAGCGAAACAAAAAATTCGCAGGGTGTATTTGCAGTTTGCAAAATGAAAGATGAAAATATTTCATTAAAAACAGGTCAAAAATATATCGCACTTGATAATCTTCAAGACCCGGGTAATCTCGGCACCGTTATCAGAACAGCCGAAGCACTCGGTATTTCAAGTGTAATAGTAGGCGGCGGATGTGATGTTTTTAATCCTAAAGTTCTGCGTGCGTCAATGGGTTCTGTTTTAAGGCTTGATGTTTTTGAATGTCAAAGCCTTGCACCTGTTTTGCATAAGGCGAAATCTCTCGGAATTAAAACTTATGCCACTTCGCCTGATTCATCGGCTAAAAAAATAAATGAAACGCAATTTCCGAAATCATCACTTTGCGTAATCGGAAATGAAGCTAACGGTGTAAGCGATGAAGTTATGAACATCTGTGATGAAACAGTAACAATCCCTATGCTTGGCCGTGCCGAAAGTTTAAATGCGCATGTTGCAGGGGCAATTGTAATGTGGGAGATGTTAAGATGAGTAAAAATGCAAAGTATTGGATATGGCTTCAAAATGCATTTGGCTACGGGGCTAAAATATCCAAAATCATTGATGAATTCGGTGGGGCTGAAGAACTTTATAATCTTGGTGAAACCGACTGGAGAATGAGTTCATCTTTAACAAACAGGCAAGTTGAAAAACTTATAAGTACAGATATTGAAAAAGGCAATGAAGTAATTGATTATTGCTTGCAGCAGGGTTATAAGATTGTTGATTATGATGATGAGTCTTATCCAAACAGGCTTAAAGATATACCTGATGCACCGGCTGTTTTGTATGTTGACGGGATTTTGCCTGATATTGATAATCTTGTTACTATCGCAATGGTAGGTTCAAGAAAAGCGAGTGAATATGCAGTCAGGGTTGCACGGGTTTTCGGCAAGGGCTTAACCGAAGCCGGAGCAAGTGTTATCAGCGGCGGCGCACTCGGTATTGATTCTTATTCGCACGAGGGTGCGCTTGAAGGCGGAGGCCGAACTGTTGCTGTTTTGGGTAACGGTTTTGGTGACGGATACCTTGATACAAACAGGGATTTGCGCCAAAAAATCAGCCAAAACGGTGCGCTTGTTACAGAATACCAACCTTTTACCAAAGCAAGCGGAAGAAACTTCCCGGTAAGAAACAGAATTATCAGTGGGCTTTCACTCGGTGTGCTTGTGGTTGAAGCAGGGGTAAGAAGCGGTACTTTTGTTACCGCCAAGCGTGCGCTTGAACAAAAGCGTGATTTATATGCCGTTCCCGCTCCTATTCTTTCGGTTGAATACGGCGGAACAAATAAGCTTATTGAAAACGGTGCAGGCGTGGCTATTAACCCTGTTGATGTTGTTAAAGCGTATGCCGATAGGTTTGATACGCTTGATATGTCAAAGCTTAGGGAATCAAACCAAATTGCTCTTGATAAATCGGAGCAGGCTGTAAATATGGCGCGCATTAAACCGAGAACGCAAAATCAAATCAGGATGAGTAATCCTGATGAAGAAAAATATTCGTTTGAAAATGTTGAGAAAAGCAGAGAACACAGAGCAAAAGTTGAAGAAAAAGCAATCAAGCTTCAAGGTAATGCAAAAATTGTGTATGACTGTTTGGACGATGAATATAGCTTTATTGACGATGTTATTGCAAAATCAAATTTGCCTGCATCATCGGTACTGGCAGCATTAACTGTTCTTGAAATAAAAAATTTGATTATAAGTGCCTCGGGTAAGAGGTTTAAAAAATCTTGAAAGGCTATGGGAATTATATATGTCTAAATTAGTAATTGTGGAGTCACCTGCAAAGGCAAAGAATATTAAAGGCTATCTTGGCAGAGGCTATGATGTAGTTGCATCAATGGGTCATGTAAGGGATTTGCCGGCAGCAAGGCTCAGTGTTGATATTGCAAATGATTTTGAGCCTAAATATGCAGTAATAAAAGGAAAGGAAAACTTTGTAAAAGACCTTAAGAAAAAGGCTGACGGTGCAGATTATGTATATCTCGCAACTGACCCCGACCGTGAGGGAGAAGCAATTTCTTGGCACCTTGCAACTCTTTTGGGACTTGACCTTAAAGATGAAAACAGAGTTACCTTTAACGAAATTACTAAAAACGGTGTAAAAAACGGAATGGCAAATCCGCGTAAAATTGATATTGATTTGGTTGATGCCCAGCAGGCAAGAAGAATTCTTGACCGTCTTATCGGCTACAAGCTTTCACCGTTTATTTCGCAAAAAATCAGGCGCGGTCTTTCAGCAGGCCGTGTGCAGTCGGTTGCACTTCGCCTTATTGTTGACAGGGAAAATGAAATTCGTGCATTCAAAGCTGAAGAATATTGGTCAATTGACGCTAAATTTACCAACCCGCCTGAAAGAAAAGTATTTTCAGCCGCACTTTCAACTAAAGACGGTGAGAAAATCAAAATTGAAAATAAGGAGCAGAGTGAGACTGTTCTTACTGAACTTGAAGGCGCAAGCTATGTTGTAAAAAGTGTTAAAAAAGGTAGCAGAAAGAAAAATCCTACACCTCCGTTTATCACTTCCACACTTCAGCAGGAAGCATCAAGGCGCCTTTCATTCCAGGCTAAAAGGACTATGAAAGCGGCGCAGGAACTTTATGAAGGTGTTGATGCAGGCGAGCTTGGCACAGTCGGTCTTATCACTTATATGAGAACAGACTCACTTCGTATTTCAGAAGAAGCAAGGCAGGCAGGCAATGAATTTATTATCGAAACTTTCGGTGAAAAATATCTCCCTAAAAAGCCGAGATATTTTAAATCTAAAAGTAATATTCAAGACGGACACGAAGCTATCAGGCCGTCAATGCCAAAGGTTACACCTGAACAGGTAAAGCCTTATTTATCAAACGACCAGTATAAGATTTATAAGCTTGTATGGGAAAGATTTATTGCTTCGCTTATGGAATCTTGCTTGCAGGAAACTATGAAGATAGAAATCGAAGCTAAAAATTATATCTTTACAGCTACGGGATATACAGTTAAATTCGACGGTTTTACAAAGCTTTATGAAGAAAAGGTTGATGATGATAAGAATGACAGCGCCTCTCCGCTTCCGGCACTTGCCGAGGGTGATGAACTTAAGCTTAAGAGTATTCTCGGCAATCAGCATTTCACTCAACCTCCTGCAAGGTATACGGAAGCTTCGCTTACAAAAGCACTTGAAGAAAACGGTGTAGGCAGACCGTCAACTTATGTTACTATTACATCAACTATCCTCAACCGTGAATATGTAAAGCGTGAGGGCAAGCAGTTTGTACCTACTGAACTTGGCGAAGCGGTAACAAACCTGCTTAAAGATAAAATGCCGAATATAGTTAATGTTAAATACACATCTAAAATGGAAGCAGACCTTGATAAGATTGATTCAGGCGATAAAGATTATAAAGAGATGATTCGTCTTTATTATGATGATTTTGAAAAGCCGCTTGAAAAAGCTAAAGAGGAAATGCAGGGTGTTAAGATAAAGCTTAAGGAAGAAGAAACTGATGAAATCTGCGAAAAGTGTGGCAGAAATATGGTTATCAAAGTCGGCAGATTCGGTAAGTTCCTTGCCTGTCCGGGTTATCCTGAATGTAAAAATACAAAGCCGCTTATTTTCAGAACCAAAGCAAAATGCCCTGAATGCGGCGGTGATGTAATTGAAAAGAAAACTAAAAGGGGTTCATCTTTCTACGGTTGTTCAAATTATCCTAATTGTAACTTTATGACTTGGGATATGCCGAGTGATGAGGTTTGCCCGCGTTGCGGCAAATCGCTCTTTAAGCGCAAGGGTAATGTGCTTTATTGCCCTGATACAGAGGGCTGCGGCTTTACAAAGCCTGCCCCAAGAAAAAAGAAAACAGAAGAATAATAAGTAATATATGAAATTTAGAGTTATAGGTGC
>CAVLCX010000011.1:0-15103 GCA_963661525.1 bacterium | reverse complement strand
GCATTCATCATCATATCCGTCATAGTATCAACAAGGCCGAGATAGCCATATTCATTATGATATTTTGATAAATCAAACATTGCGGTTTCATGTCCTGCTTTTGAAAGCTGGAGATTTGTACCGTGAAAATAATCCATTAAAAATTCATAAAATTCCCAGCCGACTGCTATTGAAAGTGCAAACATCAATGAAAAAATCGCCGCTAAAGTTGCCGCACACTGCCCTTTTTTACGCTGAATAATGCAGGCAAAATCATACCCGAAAACAGCGCATACCAAGCCTGACATAATGTGCATGAAATTATCGAACCACGAAATTTTATCAAAAAAGCCGAAATATGAACCTATTACTATTCCGATAAAAATTATAATATTAAGCATTGTTTGGCTGAGGGGCGGCACTTCCTCAATAAAACTACCGTTACCGAAAACTTGAAACATATCCCAAAGATGAGTAAATATAAAGCAAAACACACTTTCAAAACCCATTACCAAATCCCCGTGGGCAAACGAATAAATTGCACAAATAATCATTGCAATGCGAACTATTATCCAAAAAACAAATTGAGCTTTCGGTATTTTTGAGATAGGGTCTTTTTTAATTTTATAAGCCATTTTTACACCGCCTGAATTTTATACGCACTATTCTATCATATATGCTAAAAAAGTCAAATTATTATATAAAGTTATTTTTATTAAAAAACACGAGGATGTAATCATCCTCGTGTCAGCGTGTAGAAAAAGCCAAATTATAAATTTCTACACGCTGGTAGACTTTGAGAAAGTGAGATAAATTTTGTATTTTGTGAGCGGGAGCTGTACGATGGTACTGCCCCCGAACAAAAGACAAAAAGCGCCAAAGACGGCAAGGACTCGATGTCCTTGCCGTCTTTCAAATCCCTCCGGGTGCAACAAGTTGCACCCACCTCCATTTGCAAAGGAGGCAAAAAGGTTTATTTATTTTATTCGGCGCGCTTTAGCCACTTTATCGACAGTCTAAACCTCAATCGTCAAAATACGATTGAGGTTATTTTTGCTTATTTCTTTTCAAGTCTTGCGTAGTTTGCCATCATCTTTTTAGTTCCGGCTTTATCAAACGCAACTTCCAACAGCATATCGCCGCCCATTGGGGTAATGGTAAGAATTGTTCCCGTACCGAATGATTTATGGCTGACGGTATCGCCCACTTTGTAATCAACATTGCTCTTTTGAGCGGCATTGCCTGCCTGGCCGAATTTATGAGCGCTGTTTGATGATTGCCTTGCAGAGCCAATTTTGCTTGAAGATGTATATGACGAAACGCCCCTTGCACCCGATGAAAAACCGGAGTGAGCGGAAGTGAAGCCGGTACTTCTTCTTGCCACAACAGATTGGTCATCAATAACATATGACGGAATTTCCCTCAAAAATCTTGATGGCATATTGCGTGAAGTTTGACCGTAGAGCATACGCTGCTGTGAGGATATGAGGTAAAGCTTTTTCTTCGCTCTTGTAATACCAACATATGCAAGGCGGCGTTCTTCCTCCAAATCTTCTTCACTGAACATTGATTGGTTGCCGGGGAATATTCCCTCTTCCATACCCGGAATAAATACAACCGGGAATTCAAGTCCCTTTGCTGAGTGAAGGGTCATTAAAACTACTGCGTCTTCATCTTCGTTATATGAATCAATATCGGAAATAAGGGCAACATCTTCAAGAAATTCTGAAAGGTTAGCGTCCTCACTCTCTTCTTCATACTTAATAAACATTGATGAAAGTTCTTTGATATTGTTAACCCTGTCATCATATGTTTCAATATCCTCGTGAAGAAAATCAAGATACTTTGTTTTTTCCAAAACTTCTTGGAGCAGATCATTAAGGCCCATTCCGTCTTCAATACATTCTTGGAAATCCCTAATCATTTTCGTAAAGCCCATAAGCTTTGACGCACTGCGTGATGTTTTTTGAAATTCATCCGCTCTTTCACATACTTCAAATGCAGACATACCGAGGCCTGCGGCAATTTCAAGCACATTTGCAAACATTGTATCCCCTATTGCTCGCTTTGGCACATTTATAATTCTTTGAAGTCTAACATTATCACTCGGGTTATTGATAACTGCCAAATATGATACAATATCTTTTATTTCTTTTCTGTCAAAGAAGCGATGCCCGCCGATAATTCTGTGCGAAATACCGCTTTTTGTAAGCATAACTTCAAGGTTACGCGACTGCGCATTCATTCTGTAAAGAATTGCGTGGTCGGAATATTTCATTCCGTTATCAACATTTTTGATAATTTCATCAATTATGTACTGTGATTCTTCAGATTCGCTCATAACCGTTTTATATACAATTTTATCACCCGAACCTGAACGGGTAAATAAAGTTTTACCTTTACGGTTTTTATTATGTGAAATTACAGCATTTGCACCGTCAAGTATATTTTGGGTTGAACGGTAATTTTCTTCAAGCCTGATTACCTTTGCACCCTTGTAATGATTTTCAAATGAAAGTATATTTTCAATGGTAGCACCGCGAAAGCGATATATACTCTGGTCATCATCACCTACTACGCAGATATTTTTATACTTATCGGCAAAAAGCGAAGTTAAAACATACTGCGCGTGGTTTGTATCCTGATATTCATCCACCATTACATACTTAAATTGAGTTTGGTAAAGGTCGCGCACATCTTCATTTTCTTCAAGAAGCTTAACAGTATTAAAAATAATATCATCAAAATCCATTGCGTCGGATTTTTTAAGCTCTTTTTGATACATTTCGTAACATTCAGCAATTTTGCTTTTTCTAAAATCATTTTGTGAGGTCTGCTTATATTCATCAGGTGAAATAAGGCTGTCTTTCGCCCTGCTGATTTCAGCTAAAATGGATTTATGGTTAATAAGCTTGTCCTCTATACCAAGTTGCTTTTGGCACTGCTTCATAACTCGCCTTGAATCATCGGTATCATAAATCGTGAAATGATTTGTATATCCTATTCTTTCGCCGAATCGCCTTAATACCCTTGAACAGCAGCTGTGAAAAGTATATGCCCATATATCATTAGCCTCATCACCGATTGCGCTTACAAGCCTTTCCCGCAGTTCACCTGCGGCTTTGTTGGTAAAAGTGATTGCAAGCACTTGCCAAGGAGTTGCAAGGCGGGATGAAATAATATGCTCCACCCTGTTTACAAGAACGGTAGTTTTGCCCGAACCTGCGCCGGCTAAAATTAAAAGCGGGCCTTCGGTTGTATCAACAGCAAGCTGCTGCATTTCGTTTAAAGCCATAAGTTTATCCTTTCATATAAGTCATAAAAAAGGGTGACAAATCTGCCACCCTGATTTATTATTTTAAAAATTATTTTATCACTTAAGAAGTGTAAGCAAGATACCTGCTGCAACAGCAGAACCGATAACACCTGATACATTCGGGCCCATAGCGTGCATAAGTAGGAAGTTTGCAGGATTTTCCCTTTGACCTTCTTTTTGTGATACACGGGCAGCCATAGGAACTGCCGATACACCCGCTGAACCGATAAGTGGGTTAACCTTACCTTTTGTAGCAATATACATAATCTTACCGAATAAAGTACCGCCTGCTGTGCCAAGGCAGAAAGCAACAAGACCGAGAACAACAATTTTGATTGTATCAAGGTTAAGGAAGCTGCCTGCTGAAGTTGTAGCACCAACAGAAATACCAAGGAAGATTGTTACAATATTCATAAGTTCATTCTGGGCTGCTTTTGCAATACGCTCTGTCTGTCCGCTCTCTTTAAGAAGGTTACCGAGCATAAGCATACCTACAAGTGATGCAGCATCAGGAAGAAGAAGTGAAACAATAACGGTTACCATAATCGGGAAAAGTATTTTTTCAAGCTTTGATACAGGTCTTAAACCACCCATAACAACGCTTCTTTCCTTCTTTGTGGTAAGCGCTCTCATAATAGGCGGCTGAATTACAGGCACAAGAGCCATATATGAATATGCCGCCACAGCAATTGTACCGAGCATATACGGTGCAAGCTGGGAAGTTACGAAAATAGCGGTAGGGCCGTCAGCACCGCCGATGATAGCGATTGAACCTGCTTCATTAGGAGCAAAGCCTAAGAGGATAGCGCCTAAATAGGTAAAAAATATACCGAGCTGAGCGGCAGCGCCGAGAATGAACGAACTTGGATTTGCGATAAGCGGAGCAAAGTCAGTCATAGCACCGATACCAAGGAAGATAAGCGGTGGGTAAATACCGGCTTTAACACCGAAATAAAGGAAGTCCATAAGACCCGGTGTGCAGCCTACAAATTCACCTCTGCCTGCAAGCAAATCCCTAAAGCCTGCAAGGTCGTGATACTGAACTGCCAAGTTCGCTTCCGGTATATTTGCAAGAAGCATACCGAATGCAATAGGAACCATAAGAAGCGGTTCAAAACCTTTTTTAATACCCAAATAAAGAAATACAAATGCTACAAGAAGCATAATTGCATTTTTATATCCGCCGTCAGCAGTAAAGAAATAAGCATAGCCTGAGTTTGTGAAGATGCTGACAATTACTTCCCAAACACCCTGTAAAATTTCCATTGTCTACTGCCTCCTAAAACGGTCTTGTGTTATCGTGAACAGCGGCATTAGCCCATGGGTTTCTGCCATTAACGTTCACAACGTTGACCCTACGAATTGATTTAACAACAGCACCCTCGCCCTCGCTTACAGCAACGGCAGCCGCAATAGCCGCAACGACCTCGCCGCTGATGCCTGCCTCAACCTGAGGAGCAGGAGCACTTGCCTTTTTAGCAGGTGCAGGAGCAGGAAGCTTTTGTTCACTCTTGGTTATTTTATTGGTTTTTCCTTTTTTTGCCTTTGCTTCGGCACTTGAAACAACCTTTCCGAATAAATAGAAAATGATGATTAAAAGCACGAGCATTAAGAAAACGATACCTGCGCCGGCGATAATAACCGTAGCAGTGAAGGTAGCGCTTCTGTCAGCCACTAATTCTAATAAAATCGGACTCACCTATATTCCCCCATTATATAAAAGATTAGTTAGTATTATAAATCAAAACATTAAAAATTTCAACGGCTTTTTACAATATTTTTAAATATAGTAAAGTTGTATAAAATTGCTTGATTTTTCAAATAAATAGTATATAATATTATTAACAAAGGAGGTTTAATTATGACAGAAAAAACTTTAGTAATTGCAATACTTGTTGCACTTATACTTCTTTGGTTTGCCGAAACCTTAAATATGAAAAAAACAAGCAAAGTTTTAGGCGGCGCAATTGACCTTGCATTCGCCATTCTTCGTTAGCTTAATACATATTAGTAAATAAGAACGCACCTGCAAATATGCAGGTGCGTTCTTATTTCTTATTTTTTATTGATTATTGCAAAGTCCTTTGCATTTAAAATATTATCGTTATTCAAATCAAGGAGAGCGGAAATCGTGCTTTCCTTTTTATTTTTGTTTATTTCTTCCAAATCCCAAAGCGACTTTACAAAGCACAAATCAATTGTAAGCTCTTTATCAGGAGTATTATAATAAACAGTATCATCACTGATTTTGTTAAATCTTATATCCCCCGTTTCAATAAAATCAACATCCATTTTTTCAGCCCAATTTGCCGCGTAGCTCAAATTCGGTGCTGCAAATGTTATATTCTTATTTTCATATGAACTCGGCAAATTATTCAAATTACTGCCGAAATACCAAACACCGAGTGCATTATCATTTATATAATCAATAGATTTCACTTTGGTTAAAATAACCGTTTTAAGCTTTGTGCATTTGTACATAAAAGGCTCGTTTTTGCTTGAATATACTTCTTCTGCCTTTGGTGCAAAAACATATGAAAGCTGCGCCTTTTTGCCCAAATTCATTGCGCCTTGCATATTAGCCGACCAGGATATATTCGGCAAATTTTTGCAATTTGGCAAAAACAGACCTTTTAGCGATACACAATCTGTAAAATATGAAGAAGTAATATCATCAAATTTTTCAACGCTTTGCATATTTATTATTTCCAAATTTTCACAATATGAAAATGTGTCCGGCATTATCCTTGTTACATTCGGAATATTTACATAATCAAGATTTTCGCAATTATAAAATGCCTTTGTATCAAGCTTGGTGCAGTTCGGCAAATCTGCACTTGCAATGCCCGATTCCCTAAATGCATTTGCGCTCACTTCTTTAACATTCGTCAAATCAAAATTTGTAAGCATATTGCAATTATAAAATGCCGACGCGTCAATTTTTTCAAGATTTGATGTATTGAAACGGCTTAAAAGCTTGCAATTATAAAAAGTACGGTAAACACCTTTAACATTAGGCAAATATGCCTCAATTATATTAGTATTTTCAAACGCACTGTCCGCTTCGGTTACATTCGGGAATTTTGCGCTTGATATTCCCGTAAACGCAAACGCATTAGCACCGAGTTTTTCAACATTTTTGCTAAACGGAATCACTGTTAAAAGCTTGCAGTTTTTAAAGCATCTGTTTCCGATATTGATAACATTTTTCATATTAACGCTGACGAGCGAAGTGCAGTTTTCAAACGCACCGTTTCCAACGGTTTTAACACCGTTTGCACTTATTGATGATAAACTGCAATTTGCAAATGCGCTTACACCGATTTTTTCAACCGAATCGGGAAGATTAACACTTATAAGGCTCATATTATTAAAAACATTATCACCGATTGCCTTAACCTCAATATCATTAACATAAGCCGGTACGGTAATTGCAGATTTACTGCCCGTATAACCTGTAATTATACCGTCAGGGTTTATTTCAAAATCCCCGTCTTCCCCGTCATATACTATTTCATAAGTTGCGGCTGCATATCTGCTTTTCTTTTTATCATCATAAGCAACTGCTATGATATGAGTATCTTTATCAATCTTTATAGGTTCAGTATACAGCTCACCGCTTTTTGAAGTAGGAACGGTATTATCTGTTGTATACATAATTTTTTCACCGTCTTTTGCCTTTATTTCAAGGTTAATCGGTTCATTATAAGTTCCCTGCGATATACTGAATGACGGTTCAATCGCTCTTTCGCCGCAAATCAATCCGGAATAATTCACTATTCCTGCGCCGCACCATTCAAATTGAGTTATTTTATTATAAACGGGAACTGCTTCTTCGCAAATTTTATCTTCAACCTGTGCGGCAGTCATCTTACCGCTTTGCATTAAAAGTGTTGCCGCCGCACCGCTTACAAACGGTGCAGAAAACGATGTTCCGTTTTGATATGAATATGTACCGTCACGCTCACAAGTATATACACCAACACCCGGTGCTGAAATATCAACGCATTTTCCGTAATTTGAAAAATCCGCTTTTTTATTATTTTTATCAGATGCCGAAACAGTAATTACTTCATCAATATTTGCAGGATAATAATATTTTGCGTTAACATTTTTATTTCCGGCAGAAGTAACAATCGTCACACCCTTTGATATTAAAGTTCGGGTAAGCGAATCGCGCGTTGAACTGCCCGAAAGTGACTGAACGGAAAAGCTCATATTTATTACATCAGGCAATGACTTTTCGCTCAAAATATAATTAAGCGTGGCAATAATTTGCGAATTCGTACTCTTTCCGTCTTTATCAAAAGTTTTATAAGGCTTAATTTTAATATTATCCAAAGTGTTAAGCGCAATAACACCCGAAACATTAGTGCCATGTCCGCTGTCATCATCAAAGCTGTTTGCATTTCCACTTGAGCTGAAATTTTGATTACACTCAATTATTCTGCCTGCAAATGCTTCGTGCTTAGGGTTAATGCCTGTATCCATAACCGCAACCGTAATATCACAGTACTTTTCCCCTGTTGAATCCAAATAATAATTTGTTACATCGCATTGAACATTTTTTGCCGCCCATAAATCCTTTGAATTATCATTATCATTTGACTCCACATAGGCATAATCGTCCCTGTCGCAATCTATGCCGAGTTTTTCAATATTCAACTTTGCATTTTCAGCCTTACTGTAACTGTCAAACTGCATAATTTGGAAGTTTTGTGACTTTATCACAGCCACTGCCCCATAGGTTTCTTTAATCTTACTTGAATTTACAATAAGCCTGTTTTGAGTTTCCTGCCTGCTTTCGTATTTTTTTACAATAGCATTAAGCTGCTCGGTAAATGAGGTCGCTTCATTTTGCCTGTTAATATTATTTATGTTATACGCAATCGTCCCACCGATACCGAAAAAAATCACAAAAGCCAGGACTAAAGAAATCAGTCTTTTCATTTAAACCCCACCGAATAAATATATTTTGTAATTTCATAAATAAATATTATATTATATGTTTATTATAACACATAGTTTCGTCGATTTCCATTACATATTACATAATATGTATATAATTTATAACAATAATTGTATAAAATAACGAAAGTGTGGCTGTAATCGGTTAACATTTAACCAAACAGCCACACTTAATTATTTTTTATTATTATTAAAGTAATTTTTTATCCTTTTTAGGTGATGAAACTTTTTCGTTATACACCTGTGTAACCTCTTCTACCGGGCCTTGAGATATAATTTTACCGTGGTCAAGCAAAATTGCGGTATCACAAATAGCCATAACCTGGTCAATACTGTGTGATACAAAAAGAACTGTTACACCACTGTCAAAAAGCGACTGAACTTTTGCCAAGCTCTTTTTTCTGAAACCTGCGTCACCTACCGAAAGAACTTCATCAAGTATAAGAACATCAGGTTCAACAGCAGTTGCAATTGAAAAGCCCAAACGCGATTTCATGCCGCTTGAATAGTTTTTAACAGGTACTTCAATAAAATCGCCGAGTTCTGAAAATTCAACAATTTCATCATACTTTGACTGAATAAACTCCCTTGAATAGCCGAGAATAGCACCGTAAAGGAAAATGTTTTCTCTGCCGGAATAGTTACCGTCAAATCCTGCACCGAGTTCAAGAAGCGGTGCAATAACACCCTGCTTTTCAATCTTGCCTTTAGTCGGCTTATAAACACCTACAATAGTTTTTAACAGCGTACTTTTACCTGCACCGTTAAGCCCCATAATTGCAAGATGCTCGCCTTTTTTAACTTTAAAGTTAATATCTTTTAAAGCGTCAAATTTATTGTATTCAAGCTTTCCTGTAATAAGCTTAATAGCGTATTCCTTAAGGTTGTCCACCTTTTCTTTATTAAGAATAAATGACATTGTAACATTTTCAACACTGATTGCAACATCCTTATCCATTTAAACACCACCCTATTATTCATTGCGCAAGTTTAATCTTCACGCTTTAGCTTCCAGCTTATTGCAAGAAGCAGTAACGCTATCAAAAACAACAGCACCGCACAAATTGCAACAGCACCGATAGCTGTATTAACATAATTATTAACAGCATTTTTGATAAACGCAGGATAAATATCTATTGATTTTGTTTTAAAGATTATAACAGCAATTAAAGAAACAATCAAGTCCGTTATCGAAGCGGCACAAAAAGACGCACCGAGCGCACGCAAACTTCTGTATTCCTTTTTACCTGTAAAGTACAGCATAGAGCCGAAAACAAGTGTTAAAAACACAGCAATTGCAAGAAAAACACTTGAAGCTATTTTTCCTAAATTCATCGCAGTTTCAATCAGCTTTGTTTTTGGAAGAGTGAGTGAAGAATTTATAAAACCTCTGATACTGTCAAGCTGGGCATTTTCGGCTTCTTTGTTTTTTTCAAAGCCGTTTGCTTTTGCCTGCGTTTTAATTTCAGCTTTAATTTTATTCATCAGCTCATCAATTTCCTGCTTTGACGAAGCAGATGTGTAGCCGACTTTTGATTTAAACTGCCCTGCGGAAAACGATTTAATAATATCTTCTGCACTGCTTTGCGTAATTATATCATCAATGTTTGAAGTATTTAAACCGTTTTTGATAAAAGTATCGCTTGTATAATCAATCAAATCCTGCCTAAATGCAGATGTAACATTATATGATACAAATTGATTTTCAATTGTGTTACCGTTTAAAATCACTGTTTTGGTAACGCAAGCTATTGTTAAAATTCCAAGCGTTACAAAAAGGCAAAACGCAAGTATATTCCTGTTTCTGAAATCACTTTTGGAATCGTGGAGTTTTCTGCTCATTTTGCATTAACCTCCTCGCCTGTTTTTTCACAAATAACATATAGACGCTTTGCGCTGTTTTCGCCGAAATCCGAAAAAATACTTTTTAATATTAAATTATCATTGTATTTTTCTGTGGCACTGTCATCATTTTCACCTATAAATGTATCAATAACTTTATAGTTAACGGTTTTGCCCGAAGTGGTAATAACAAATTTATCACCCTTTTGAACATATTTTAATGAGATAAAATATGTTTCGTCATATCCGGTAATAACAGTATTTTTGCCTGCGCTAAACGGCGGCTTTTCATCATTAAGCACACCGGCACCGTATCTGAATGATACTCTGTTTGAGCCATAATATACCGGCACTTCAATACCCCTTTTTTCACAAGTGATATTTGCAATATGGCTGCCGAAAGTCAAACTTTCGCTGTCAAGAGGGGTTAAAGTATTTTGATTTTGGTCAATTTCTATATCCCTTATGCCAATAGGCATATCAGCTTCAAGCTTATGCACCAAGTTGCAGGCAGGCTTGTTTACAGCAATAATTGCCCCCACAATAATTATTATTGCTGTAACAACAAATACAATTACTGTTTTTGCAAAATCATTCGGTGATTTTCTGTATCTTGAATGGCTTTTTTTACTTTTCTCATTCATACTGCTTATACAAATCCCCGCTTAGTCTTCAAATACTGCGCCTTTAGCACCGCTTGTTACATGCTGTGCATAACGCTTGAGGTAACCTGTAAGGTTTTGAACAGGAGGTTGCCATTTTGCTTTTCTTTGAGCAAGAACTTCATCTGAAACATTAACTTTAAGAACTCTTGCAGGAATATCAATTTCGATTTCATCCCCGTCTTCAACAAGGGCAATTGTGCCGCCCATTGCAGCTTCAGGACTGATGTGGCCGATTGAAGCACCCCTTGTAGCACCTGAAAAACGACCGTCTGTAAGAAGCGCAACAGATGAACCAAGTCCCATACCGATAATTGCAGAAGTAGGTGAAAGCATTTCTCTCATACCCGGGCCGCCTTTAGGGCCTTCATAGCGGATAACAACAACATCACCTGCAACAACTTTGCCGCCTGTAATAGCCGCAATAGCTTCTTCTTCACTGTTGTAGCACTTGGCAGGGCCTTTATGCTGCATCATTTCAGGGGCAACTGCGCCCTTCTTAACCACTGCACCGTCCATAGCAAGATTGCCTGTAAGTACAGCGATACCGCCGTCTGCTGAAAATGGGTCTTCAATTTTGCGGATAATAGTTCCGTCAGCATCAGGAGCATTTGCAATTCTGTCAGCAACTGTACCGTTTACAGTAAGTGCGTCAGTGTTAATCATACCGCCCCTTGCAAGTTCCTTAACTACTGCTTGGATTCCGCCTACATCATTAAGGTCTGTGATAAATACAGAAGAAGCAGGGTTAAGCTTACAAATCTGCGGCGTCTTTCTTCCGTAAGCATCAAGCTCTGCAAGGTCAATATCATGGCCTGCTGCATGCGCAATAGCGGTAAGATGTAAAATTGTGTTAGTTGAACAGCCGATAGCCATATCTGCACGCATAGCGTTTTCAATAGCTTTTTCTGTAATAATATCAGAAGGCTTAATATCTTCCTTAAGAAGGTCCATTACTCTTTCACCTGCCTGCTTTGCAAGGCGAAGTCTTGCGCTCATAACAGCAGGAATAGTACCTGAACCCGGAAGTGACATACCGATTGTTTCAGTAAGGCAGTTCATTGAATTGGCTGTATACATACCGGAGCATGAACCGCATGTAGGGCAAGCTGTAAATGCGCATGATTCAAGGTTTTCATCACTCATCTTGCCTACTGCGTTAGCACCTACATATTCAAACTGCTCTGAAAGGCCGATGCGATTTGCAGTTTCTGTGCTTTTACCAGGAAGCATAGGGCCGCCGCTGATAAATATACAAGGAAGATTAAGCCTGCACGCAGCAAGAAGCATACCCGGTACAATCTTATCACAGTTTGGAATAAATACAATTGCGTCAAGCGGATGAGCTGTAAGCATTACTTCGATTGAATCGGCAATAAGTTCCCTTGAGCAAAGTGAGTACTTCATACCCTTATGGTTCATAGCAATACCGTCGCAAACACCGATAGTGTTAAATTCAAACGGTACACCGCCTGCATTTCTGATACCGGCTTTTACCTGCTCTGCAATTTTATCAAGGTGCATATGGCCCGGAATATAATCACTTTTTGAGTTGACTACTGCAACAAAAGGCCTTTTCATTTCAAGTTCATCAATACCAAGCGCTCTTAAAAGAGAACGGTGAGGGGCTCTTGACGGGCCTTCTTTAATTAAATCTGATCTCATATCAATACCTTCTTTATATAAAATATAGTAATTATAGTAGTTATAACTTATAACATTATATTATTTTTATCTGATAATTTCAATATCTTTTTTGTTAATTATAGAAAGGCGGCTTGAAAACCGCTCTTTATAAGTATAACATTATTAGAAAAACAAAAAAATTTGACAAAATGAAATATTTGTATTATTATTGCTGTACTATAAAAATACGCGAGGTGGAAAGAATGGAAACTGTATTTACAAATGCAGATTTTATTTCACTTGATGAACATAATAATACTTACTCCGTAATGGTGGTTAAAGGTAAAAACATTGTATATATGGGTTACAGCGTACCATTTGCTTACGATGATGCAAAAGTTATCGACTTGGGCGGCAGGGCTGTTGTTCCGCTTGTAAACGAAAAAATGTGCCTTACATACAGGGATAACGCAGAATGCACCAAACTTGCAGTAGGCGAATCGGCAGACTTTGCGGTGGTTGATAAAAATATACTAAAAGACGACCACGATTTAAAAGTTATAAGTGTATATATAAAAGGCAAGAAAAAAGACTGATTATAAAAAAGCAGTAAAAGGTCATCGCATATGCGATGACCTTTTTTGTAGTCTTTAGATTTTAATTAACCCTGTTTTTAAGTTCTTTTTTCAATATGATATTTTGCGTGTTTTCGGCAATGTTTTTATAAATTTTTTCTACCGTCAAATCAGTTATTCCTGCAATATGCGGGGTTAATATCAATTTATTTTTAAGCCTTTCATCAAGCAAGGTATTATCCTTTAAAAGCGGTTCGGGTGTATAAACATCAAGCCCGGCACCCGCAATTTCACCGTTTAAAAGTGCATTTTTAAGTGCGTCATTATCCACCAAATCACCACGGGATGTATTTATTAAAAATGCATCCTTTTTCATTTTTGAAATAAATTTTGAATCAACTGTATTTACGGTTTGCGGTGTAACAGCCAAGTGTAGAGACACAATATCGCTTTGTGCCAAAAGTTCGTCAAGGCTTAAATATTCGACATTATATTCCTTTTCAAGCTCCTTATACCTTGTGCGGTTTGTATAAACAACTTTTGCACCGAGTGCGTTGCAATACTCCGCTGTTTTGCGTGCAATATCACCAAATCCCAATAAACCGACGGTACACTGGCCAAGTTCCCTGCTCTTGCCGAATGACGCTTTTTTAAATTCAATTTGCCGCCCTGCATAAATTTCATCAACACCCTTTGAAAATTTACGCAAACAGCCGAGCATAAGAAAAAGCACAACTTCGCTTACAGCAGTATCATTTACGCCCTTATTATTGCAAACGGGTATGCCCTTTTCGCTTGCATATTCAACATCAACACCTTGATACCCAACCCCTTCAGACATAATGAGTTTCAAATTCGGCATTGAATCAATCATTTCTTTATCAAAAACACCCATTGCGTCAATAAAAAGCAATTCTGTATCTTTCGCTTGAAAAAGCAATTTATCCCTTTCATCAAGCTTAAAAAATCTTGTATTATGATTTTTAAATTCAGGTATTTGTGCAAAAACCTTTTCTTTGGTTGAAACACTTGAAAAAAATGTAATATTCATATAAATTCTTCTTTACAATTATAAATTTCGCTTATTCATTATATCATTGTAAAAACATTATTTCAACTTCGGCATATAATAAACCTGAGGTGATTTTATGTGTGGCATAGCAGGAATATTAAGCAGTGACATAGATTTAAGAGGTGAAAGATTACTTGTTGAAAAAATGGGCAAAACGCTTAACAAAAGAGGCCCCGATTCAGCAGGTTTATATTTAACACCCAAGGTTGCAATGATTCACAGGCGACTTGCTGTAATTGATGTTGAAAACGGCGCACAGCCAATGCATTTCGGCAAATATGTAATTGTATATAACGGTGAAATTTATAACACGGAAGAAATAAGAAACGAGCTGATGAATTTCGGCTATCGCTTTGATACCCATTGCGATACCGAAGTGCTGCTTAAAGCCTATGATAAATGGGGCGAAGAAAGCGTTAAGAAATTAAACGGAATTTTTGCATATGCGATTTATGATAAAAAAGAAAATTCGCTTTTCGCCTGCCGTGACAGAATAGGGGTAAAACCTTTTTTCTATTCCAAAATAAAAAATACATTTTCATTTGCAAGTAAAATTGATACTTTACTGTGCCAGCCTTATGTTAAGCCGATTGTAGATGAAAACGGGCTTAATGAAGTATTTATGTTAGGCCCTGCAAAAACCATAGGCAATGCCATATTTAAAGATATTTCGGAATTGCCGCCGGCATACTGCCTGACTTATAAAAAAGGCAAAATCAAAACATTTGCATATTGGCAGTTAGAAGCAAAAGAATTCAGCGAAACACAAGATGAAGCAGTTGAACATACTTATTATTTGGTAAAAGATTCTATTGAAAGGCAGCTTGTAAGTGATGTACCTCTTGCTACATTTTTATCAGGCGGGCTTGATTCATCAATAATTTCAAAAATCGCAAGTGATAAATACAAAGAAAAAGATAAAACACTCGACACCTATTCAGTTGATTACACGGATAACGATATTTATTTTAAAAAGAGCCTTTTCCAGCCAAATAAAGATTCGGATTATATTGATATAATATCGGACTATATCGCTTCAAATCATCATAACATAATATTAAGC
>CAVLCX010000010.1:6660-15123 GCA_963661525.1 bacterium | reverse complement strand
TGAAAATTGCTTTCAAAATAATATTCATACTCATTTTTGCATACGGAATTTACGCATTTTTCAAACGAGATATAGCAAGTTATTTGTTTCTAAAAAATCAATTCTTCCTCCTCGGCGATAACGAACACCTACCGCTTTATCTCTTTGATTATATGTCAATAATGTTTTCCTTTGCAACATTGAGCCACTTTGCTTCAAATCGACTCAAGAAAATGAAATAAATATAATTTAACCACTCAGAACAATTCCGAGGGGCTTTGTGCTACTTATAGATAATTTCTTTGTTTATAATCTCATCGACTTGATTTTTGATATTGTTTATAGTACCAACCCAAGCCATCATATCGTCAGCTTTCAATTCTTCTGTTATGCCTTGTTTTTTTGCGAACTCATCAATAAGCCTGCTTTCTGTTTCATTTGCCAATAAATCAATATCGTTAAGATAAGAGTTGAACTTGCAACTTGTGATAAGATTACAGTATCTGACTTTACGATTTTCCTTGAGCCATCTTTTGTGCCTTTGTCCCCAAATGCCAATAGAATAGTTCTCACCGTCAGGAACAGTCAAACAAGGAATATAATAATCACCTTGCAATTCATACCAAAGTCCGTTGCTTTTGTCAAAAATATATTTTTCCATTATGTAATCCTCCAAAACAATAAATTATACCTACAATTCATCATTCCAGCCGATTAAAAAAGCCAAAAGGAGAGACTTCCTTACGAAGCCTCTCCTTTTGGCTTTTTGTTTTGTAAAATTACATATACTTTTTGATTTCATCAACCATATCGGTCTTTTCCCAAGAAATACCGAGGTCTTCCCTGCCCATATGGCCATATGCTGCAAGCTTTTCATAAATAGGCTTTCTGAGGTCAAGTCTGTCAATAATAGCTGACGGACGAAGGTCAAATACCTTATTTACAATATCAGCGATTTGTTCATCATCAATCTTACCGGTACCGAAAGTATCAACCATAACCGAAACAGGCTTTGCAACACCGATTGCATAAGCAAGTTCAACTTCGCACTTATCAGCAAGGCCGGCAGCTACAATATTTTTAGCTACCCAGCGTGATGCGTATGCAGCACTTCTATCAACTTTTGTAGGGTCTTTGCCGCTGAAAGCACCACCGCCGTGGCGTGCATATCCACCGTATGTATCAACAATGATTTTACGACCTGTAAGGCCTGAATCTCCGTGAGGGCCGCCGATTACAAATCTACCGGTTGGGTTTACGAAATACTTGGTATCATCATCAATAAACTCTGCCGGAATTGTAGCTTTAATAACTTTTTCAATAATATCTGAACGAAGCTGTGAAAGTTCAACATCTGCACTGTGCTGGCTTGATACAACAACAGCAGTAACCTTTACAGGCTTATTATCATCGTATTCAACAGTAACCTGTGTTTTACCGTCAGCATAAAGGTAAGGAAGTGTACCGTTTTCTCTGACTTCGGTAAGCTTAACTGCAAGTTTATGTGCAAGGCTGATTGGAAGCGGCATAAGCTCTTTTGTTTCGTTGCAAGCATAACCGAACATCATACCTTGGTCACCTGCACCGTTAAGGTTATACTCATCTTCTTCATCGTTTTTAAGTTCAAGTGACTTATCAACACCCATTGCAATATCGGCAGACTGATGGTCAAGTGCAAGTAAAACAGCGCAAGTATTGCCGTTGAACCCTTTCTTATCGTCATCATATCCAATATCACAAATTGTTTTTCTTACGATAGACGGAATATCAACCTGTGCTTTAGTTGTAATTTCACCCATCACAAGAACCTGGCCGGTTGTACATGTGGTTTCGCAGGCAACACGACTTTGTGGATCCTGCTCAAGCATAGCATCAAGAATAGAATCTGAAATTTGGTCACAAATTTTATCAGGATGACCTTTTGTTACAGATTCACTGGTAAACAAATGTTTTGACATAATAATATCCTCTCATCAAAAATATTTGTTAATTGCTTTAGAAAGAAAAAAGCACACGAACGAGCGTGTGCATTAAGCTATCATCACTCGGTAAGCCGCAGGTATTAGCACCTTGCAAATGCAGGTTGCTGTGGTGTCACAGGGCCTGTCCCTCAACCACTCTTGATAAAGCATATTAACATCACAGCTATAATACATCATTAAGTTGATAAAGTCAACAAATATTTATAAATAATAAATGTTATTTAATAATTACTATTGTAATTTCTTAATAAATAGTTTATAATTATATAGCAATTAAAGGCATATAGCCTTATAAGGAGGAAAATTATGGCAAAGAAAACCGTATTTATTACCGGTGGTACAGGTAATATGGGTTGGGCTGCTGTTCAGGAAATGCTCAAGCATCCAAATGAAATCAATATTAAGATGCTTGCAAGAAAAAGCCCAAAGAACAAAGAAAAACTTAAAGGTTTAATGGCTAAACCAAATGTAAAGATTGTTTGGGGTGACCTTAACGATTACGATTCAATTCTTGAAGGCGTAACAGGTGCAGATTATGTCCTTCATGTTGGCGGTATGGTATCTCCGACTGCTGACTGGAAGCCTTACAGAACACAGAAAACAAACATCGGTGCTGCACAGAGCATCTGCAAAGCAGTTCTTGCTCAGCCAAATCCTGATGATATTAAAGTTTGCTATATCGGTACTGTTGCTGAAACAGGTGACCGTAACTACCCTATCCATTGGGGTAGATGCGGCGACCCTATTAAAATTTCTATTTATGACCACTATGCTATTTCAAAGACTGTTGCTGAACGCACATTCGTTGAAAGCGGAATTAAGAATTGGGTTGTAATGCGTCAGTCAGGTATCCTTTATCCTAATATTCTTAAGAATATGGACCCTATTATGTTCCATGTTCCTATCAACGGTGTACTTGAATGGTGTACAGTAGAAGATTCAGGCAGACTTATGTGTAACCTTGTTCTTGAAGATGAAGCAGGTAACCTTGGTTCAGACTTCTGGAATCATTTCTATAACATCGGTTCAGGTAAGGAATACAGAATTTCTAACTATGAATTTGAACACCTTCTTCTCGGCACTCTTGGTCTTGCTGGCCCTGAAAAGCTCTTTGAGCCAAACTGGTTTATTACCAAGAACTTCCACGGTCAATTCTATGCTGATGGTGATAAGCTTGAAAACTATCTCCACTTTAGAGAAAATCTTCCTATTCAGGATTACTTCAACAGACTTGCAGACCATGTTGAATTCTACTTCAAAATACCAAGATACCTTCCAAAGAACCTTGTTGCAGCTTGCGCAAAGCCGTTTATGAAGAAGATTGCTTCTACACCTGACTTTGGTACACTTGACTGGGTTAAAACTAACAATCCTGAAAGAATGTCAGCATACTACGGTTCACTTGAAGAATATAACAAGATTCCTTCAAAGTGGGAAGATTTTGAAATCATTAACTTTGATAAGGATAGCAATGCTGCTGAACAGTTTAAGCTTGACCATGGCTATGATGAAAGCAAGCCTGAATCAGAGCTTGATATTGAAGATATGAAGCAAGCAGCTAAATTCCGTGGCGGTGAATGCCTCAGCGAAACAATGGTTAAGGGCGATATGGCAACAAAGCTTAAGTGGAAATGCGGTACTTGCGGTGCTGAATTTGAAGCATCACCTGCACTTATCCTTCTTGGCGGTCACTGGTGTCCGGAATGTTACATTCCGCAAAAAGAATGGAACTATGACGAAGTTGCTAAAACTAACCCATTCTTCGCTCAAGTTTGGTATCCAAACCACACTAAAGAAGAACATAATGTTTATAAGTTTGATGACCTCTTCCACATTAACGGCGTCAAGTGGGATGACATTAAGCACTAAGCATAATAACTTATACATAAAAATAAACCACCGATTTTCGGTGGTTTATTTTTTATTCTTCAACCAAAGCTGAAAATGCTTCTCTTATATTTCTTACAGGAATTATATCAAATGTTGATTTTAAAGAATTGGTGATTGATTTATAATTATGAAAAGGAATAATGCACCGCTCAAATCCAAGCCTTTTAGCTTCGGCAATTCGCTGTTCACAATTATTTACAGCTCTTATTTCACCTGCAAGTCCTACTTCGCCGAATGCAATGGTTTTATCATCCACAGCTTTATCTTTTAACGATGATACAAGTGCAAGTGCAACTGTTAAATCAGCGGCAGGTTCATCAAGCTTTAAGCCGCCTACAACATTAACATATGCATCCATATTGTTAAAGAAGTACCCTGCCCTTTTTTCAAGCACTGCAAGAAGCATACTCATCCTGTTATAATCAAAGCCGGTACTCATTCTTCGCGGTGTGCCGAATCCTGTTGCACAAACAAGGCCTTGAACTTCGGCAAGAATAGGCCTTGTCCCCTCCATAACACACGCCACGCAAGTACCTGATGTGTTTTTAGGTCTGCCTGAAATCATCATAAGCGAAGGATTTACAACTTCTTTAAGACCGTCTGACGTCATTTCAAAAACGCCGATTTCGTTTGTAGAACCGAATCTGTTTTTAACACCTCTTAAAATTCTGTATGAATAATTTCTTTCACCTTCAAAATATAAAACCGTATCAACAATATGTTCAAGTACTTTTGGGCCGGCAATTGCTCCGTCCTTATTAACATGGCCTACAATGAAAATAGGTATTCCAAGCCCTTTAGCAGTATGCATAAATACATTTGTACATTCCCTAACCTGTGTAATTGAACCTGCAGATGAATTTACCTGTTCATATACCATAGTTTGAATTGAATCTATTATAACTATATCAGGCTTTTCAGCTTTGATACATTCAACGATTGTAGCTAAGTCGGTTTGTGAAAGAATAAATAAATTATTAGTAGTAACACCTATTCTTACAGCACGAAGTTTAATTTGATTAGCTGATTCCTCACCGCTTACATAAAGAATTTTTTGCCCTTTAGAGCAAAGGTTTTGGCAAATTTGAAGTAATATGGTTGATTTACCGATACCGGGGTCACCGCTTAAAAGGACAAGACTTCCTTTTACAATTCCCCCGCCTAATACTCTGTCAAATTCTTCAATTTTGGTAGGTATTCTTTCATCATTTTCACCGCAAATATCATCAAGTGCCAAAACTTGATTTACGGAGCAAAACGAATTTAAAAATCCGTTTTTAGTTTGCTGAGTACTTGACTCTTCATTTAGTGTATTCCACTCTCCGCAACTTGGGCATTTGCCATACCATTTTGGTGATTCAAAGCCACATTCGCTACATATGTAAGAAGTTTTAATTTTTGCCATTTACATTTCCTCAGTAATATACTCATTTAACCCAAGCATAATTAAATATGCAATTTTGTTTTGATAATTTTCATTTTGCAGGTTGCTGTTTTCCTTGGTATTGCTCATAAATCCGCATTCAACCATTATGGACGGTACACTTGCTTTATGTAAAAGATAATATGCGCTGTCAGATTTTTTATTAAAACGCTTATTATCAGGCTGTAAGAATTTTTTAGTTATGTTTAAAATACTGTCAGCTAGTATCGGGCTTTTATCATCATTTGGTGAAAACCATATTTGCATACCGTTCTCTTTTTCATTTTCAAAATGATTTTGGTGAATAGAAATAAGCGTACTGTTATTTATTGAATTAACATAATCTAATCTATTATATAAATCCGAACGCTTTTGATTGTCATTTTTCTTATAAAACAGATAATCACCGTTTCTTATTAAGCTTGCATTAACACCTGAAATTCTGACAAAATCATATAATTTTAATGCAATTTTTAAGTTAATTTCTTTTTCTTTAGCACCGTCAACACCGATAGTACCTGCATCAATACCGCCGTGGCCTGCGTCGATAACAAGATTTATTCTGCTGTTTTGCGCACTGTTATTAACTGCACTGCTGTGCTTAAAATAAGCATTTATACCTACGCATGAGCAGAAAGTAAATATAACGGTAAACAATATTATTGTACCTTTATCCATAATAATCACCGTTAATACTTATGAATAAATTATACTATATTATTACAAAGTTATCAAGCAATATTGCATTTTAGCTTACATAGGAATATAATTAGGACAGAAACTATCAGGAGGATTCCTTATGAAAATTGTTAATTTAGACGGTGTTACCACAAATCCGGGTGATTTAAGCTGGGACGGTATGAAAAAGCTCGGCGATTTCACTGTATATGACAGAACATCACCGGACCAAATAATTGAAAGAGCAAAAGGTGCAAATGCGCTTATACTAAACAAAACCGTTCTTACAAATGATTTACTTGAACAATTAAAGCCAGAACTTGAATATGTCGGCCTGCAATCAACGGGATATAATGTTATCGACTGTGACGCTGCAAAAAAGCTTGGAATAACAGTGTGCAACATTCCGTCATATTCTACTAACGCAGTGGCACAGCTTGTTTTTTCATTTATTCTGCAATTCACAAATAAGGTATCACTTCACAGTGATGCTGTTCATAACGGCGAATGGTGCACTTGCCCTGATTTTTGCTTTTGGAAAGCTCCGCTTGCCGAACTTGCGGGTAAAACAATCGGTATAATCGGATTTGGTGCAATCGGGCAAAAGGTTGCAAAGCTTGCAGAAGCGTTTGATATGAATGTGCTTGCTTATGCACCGCGCCCAAAAGACAAAGGTGAACTTAAAACGGTCAAATTTGTATCACTTGATGAATTATTAAAAGAAAGCGATATAGTCACCTGCCATTGCCCTTTAACCGATGAAACAAAGGGTATGATTAACGAAGAAACAATATCAAAAATGAAGAAAAGTGCTATATTTATTAACACATCAAGAGGCCCGGTAGTTGATGAAAAAGCACTTGCAAATGCGCTTAATAATGAAATGATACAAGGCGCAGGGCTTGATGTATTAAGCGTAGAGCCTGCCGATAAAGATAATCCCCTTTTAAATGCGAAAAATTGCTATATAACACCGCATATTGCCTGGGCGGCAAAAGAAACAAGAGCAAGGCTTTTAGGTATATTAGAAGATAATTTAAAAGCGTACATTGACGGACATCCGCAAAATGTTGTAAATAAATAATTTTTAAATAAGCTCTTGCATTATTGTTTTATATATAGTATTATGAAGTTGCAGAGATAATTATTATTTTCTGTAAAATTTAATATCATTACTTCATCAAGTAGTTTAAGTTTATTGATGGTGTAGTCTGCCGGATATAAGGATGTATGAATTATTCGTACACTTATATCCGGCTTTTTTGTTAGGAGGTGAGAAAATGAGCGAATGGGATTTTACTTGGGGTTTAACCGGTGATGAGCTTGAAGAAGCACAGACATCGGGATTGGCACCGGAAGAATACGATGATGCTTTTGGTGAAATTGAAGATGAAGAAAGCTATGTATATTGCATTCGTTGCCAAAAATGCAGAAAAGTATATGCAGTTGAACATTCAAATAACGACAGCAAAGTTAAATGCCCACATTGCGGTGCGAGATTTAACTGGTCAGAAAAGTTTTTTGAACAATGTGATATATAATCACAGATATGCTAACTGATTGTTAACTGATTGTTAACGCAAAAAATACCTTTTGATATTATTTATATCAAAAGGTATTTTTATATACAATTATTTATTATTTTTTTTACTGCCGATTTTACTTTCTGTATGGTTAATCAGCTTTTTGATGTTTTCTCTATGCGCCAAAACAACTATTAAAGTAAAAATCAAAGATAGAAGTGCAAGCGGCACGGATTTATAAAACACAAATATAAATACAGGGTAAAATACAGCCATTGCTATACTTCCGAGCGATACATATTTAGTGGCAAATACTATAATCGCAAATATTGCAAGCAAAATAAGTGCGATGCGCCAATCTATCATAAATACCATTCCGCCGGCAGTAGCAACTCCCTTACCGCCTTTAAACCCAAAAAAGCAAGGGAATATATGCCCCAATACGCAAAAAAGACCCGCAAATGATTTTGTAAACATTCGTGCATCTATTCCTAAAATAAATGCACCTCCGTTTTCAGCAAGAGAAATGTTACCTAATTTTCTTACTATTATAAATGAAATAAAAATTGCAACAGCAACCTTAAGCATATCACCTATAATAGTCATTACAGCGTACTTTTTGCCGTAATTTCTAAGCATATTGGTTGAACCTGCATTTCCGCTTCCGTGACTTCTTACATCATCCTTATTTAAAGATTTTGAAATAATAATACCAAAATTAAGGCTGCCGAGAAGATATGAGATAATTGCCGAAATAATTAAGGCTAATATCATTTTTTGCCATCTCCCCGTTCCCTAATAATAAATCTTACAGGTGTTCCGTCAAGTCCAAAAATATCCCTGATTTGATTTTCAAGGTATCTTTGATATGAAAAATGAAACAGTTCGGCATTATTTACAAAAAATACGAACGTAGGCGGCCTTGTAGATGCTTGAGTCATATAGTAAATCTTAAGCCTTTTACCTTTATCAGTAGGCGGTTGAACAC
>CAVLCX010000010.1:0-6650 GCA_963661525.1 bacterium | reverse complement strand
TCATTAAGCTTGCCTGTTGAAATACGCATTGAATTTTGAGAATGAACAAATGAAATCATTTCATAAAGCTTATCAATTCTCTGACCTGTTTTAGCAGATATGAACATTATCGGGGCATAACTCATAAATGAAAAATCATTAGCAAGTTTATCCCTATATTCTTTCATTGTGTTTCCGTCTTTTTCAATTGCGTCCCACTTGTTTACAGCAATAATGCACGCTTTGCCCTGCTCAAGTGCAATACCTGCAACCTTTGAATCCTGCTCGGTAAAGCCTTCAACTGCGTCAATCATAATTACACAAACATTTGCACGCTCAACAGCCATTCTGGCACGGATGATACTGTATTTTTCAATAGCGTCGTCAACTCGGCTTTTTCTTCTTAATCCGGCTGTATCAATAAAATTAAATTTTCCGTATTCATTTTCAATGAAAGTATCGGTAGTGTCCCTCGTAGTGCCTGCTATGTCAGATACAATAGCACGGTTTACGCCGCTGATTTTATTAACAAGTGATGATTTGCCCACATTAGGCTTACCGATGATAGCTACTTTGATTATTTCATCATCGTCTTCCTCATCTTCACATTCAGGAAGATATTTAAGCACTTCGTCAAGCAAATCACCTGTGCCATGCCCATGTGAAGCTGAAACTGCAACCGGGTCACCCAAACCGAGATTATAAAACTCATAAAATTCAGGGTCCGGATCACCGATACTGTCACATTTATTAACACATAAAACAATAGGCTTACCGCTTTTTTGAAGCATGGTTGCAACATCATAGTCACTTGCAACTACACCGTCACGAATATTTGTAACCAAAATAATAACATCTGCTGTTGAAATTGCAATTTCAGCTTGGGTTCTCATTTGGCTTAAAATTACATCAGATGTATTTGGCTCTATACCACCGGTATCAACTAATAAAAATTTATGATTAAGCCACTCGCAGTCACCGTAAATTCTATCTCTTGTTACACCGGGAGTATCGTCAACAATAGAAAGTCTGCTTCCTATCAATTTATTAAAAAGAGTAGATTTGCCGACATTAGGTCTACCGACAATTGCTACAACAGGCTTTGCCATAAGCTAATCTCCTTAAATATCACTATAAAACAAGAAAGGCGGACAAATAATGTCCGCCAACAAATGTAAAATCTTACGCTTCCTTGCTGATAACTTCTTTACCGTTGTAGTAGCCGCAGTTGCCACATACCTTGTGAGATACAGCATAGCCGCCACAGTTAGGGCATTTTACAAGTGTAGGAGCGTCCATTTTCCAAACGCTTGATCTTCTCTTGTTCTTTCTTGCTTTAGATGTTTTTCTTGCAGGTACTGCCATTTTAATTGCCTCCTTTATTTAAAAAGCCATATTATTCATCTTCGAGCAACTGTAAAAGAGCTTCCATTCTTGGGTCAACATCCTTTTTACAGTTACATTGTTTGACATTCAAATTAGCACCGCATTTCGGACACAAGCCTTTGCAATCATCTTTACAAAGAATTTTGTTAGGCAGTGAAAGCGAAACTTCTTCGTTTACTAATTCGTCTAAATCGAGTTCCCTATTACTTACAACAATGTAATCGTCATCGTCTTCTTCATTTTCAAGCTTTTCAACTACAATGCGCTTAACATTAAAAGAAAAATTCTTTTTAACTGCTTCGGCACATCTGTCACAAAAACCGTAAAAATCGAAACTGATATTTATATCAAGATATAAAACATCAGCTTTAGAATATAAACTGCCGATGACATTAACACCGTTTTTAATAGGGTTATAAGTGCTGTAAATAAGATTACTTAAATCGAGATTATAATCAATATCAAGCTTTGTAACAACTCCGCTCAATAAATTATTAAGGTCAATTCTCATAAAACCACCTCGCACTTGCACTTTAAGTATTATATATATAAGGGCGCATTTTGTCAATAGTTATTTTGAAAATGGAAAGTATTTTTGAATTTGTTGATAAAAAATTTATGTTTTTTATTTGTATTATGACTAATAATTAACAAACTTTTAAATATTATTGCAAATTGTGTTTCTTTATTGATATTTTATTGTCAATGTAGTATTATTATTTATAGGGATTATCCCTAATGAATAAATACAAAGGAGTAATATTATTATGGTTAACAGATTTGTATTAAACGAAACAAGCTATCACGGTGCAGGCGCAATTAAGGAAATTGCAACAGAAGTAAACGGCAGAGGCTTCAAAAAAGCTTTTGTATGTTCTGACCCTGACCTTATTAAATTCGGTGTAACTAAAAAAGTTACAGATGTACTTGATGACGCTAAAATTGATTATGAAATTTACAGCCAAATCAAGCCAAATCCAACAATTGAAAATGTACAAACAGGTGTAAAAGCTTTTAAAGATTCAGGTGCAGATTGCATTATCGCAATTGGCGGCGGTTCATCAATGGATACTGCAAAGGCAATCGGTATCATAATTAAAAATCCTGATTTTGCAGATGTTCGCTCACTTGAAGGTGTAGCCCCTACTACAAATAAATGCGTACCTATCATCGCTGTTCCTACCACAGCCGGCACAGCAGCAGAGGTAACTATCAACTATGTAATTACCGATACTGAAAAGAACAGAAAAATGGTTTGCGTAGACCCTAAAGACATCCCTGTTGTTGCAGTAGTTGACCCTGATATGATGTCATCAATGCCAAAAGGACTTACAGCCGCTACCGGTATGGACGCACTCACCCACGCAATCGAAGGTTATATTACCGCAGGTGCTTGGGAACTCTCAGATATGTTCCATCTTAAAGCAATTGAAATTATTTCAAGAAGCCTTAGAGGTGCAGTAGAAAACACACCTGAAGGAAGAGAAGGTATGGCTCTCGGTCAATATGTTGCGGGCATGGGATTTTCAAATGTAGGCCTTGGTATCGTTCATTCAATGGCTCACCCACTCGGTGCATTATATGACACACCGCACGGTGTAGCAAACGCTATCATTCTTCCGACTGTTATGGAATATAACGCACCTGCTACCGGTGAAAAATACAGGGATATTGCAAAGGCAATGGGTGTTGACCGTGTTGATGAAATGACACTTGACGAAGCAAGAAAAGCTGCTGTTGACGCAGTTAAAAAGCTTTCACACGATGTTGGAATTCCTGAAAACCTTAAAGATATTGTCAAACCGGAAGATGTTGATTTCCTTGCTCAATCTGCATATGATGACGCTTGCCGCCCTGGCAACCCAAGAGAAACAAGCGTAGAAGAAATCAAAAAACTTTATCTTTCACTTATGTAATTGATACTTATATAATGAAAATAGAGGCTGAATTATCAGCCTCTATTTTTTATGCACTAAAAAAACAGTACAGTTAAATTAACTGTACTGTTCAATAACATTAAATTATAATTCTTCGCAGTAATCAAAGATTTCAACAGGTAAATCTTCCTTATCACAGCTGATTGTGAAATAGAAGTTTACATCTGAAGCTTCTGAAAGCTGTGAAAGCATTTCAAAAAATTGAGGAAGCTTTTCATATTCCCTGCCTACGATTTTAAATGTAGCGTCTACAAGAATATCTGTTACATCATAGTTACCTGCACAAATACCTGCAAGGAAACCGTAAAATGCCTTATGACCGTTGATAAGGTATGTTTCAGTTTCTAAAAGGCGAGCCTTTGATGAAACATCATATGTAAGCTTTGGCTCTTTTTCAATGCAAACTACATTGCCGTCAGAGTTCTCAACGCAAACATTTACCTGGTCAATAAGCTTCTTTGTTTTTCCTGAACCTTTATTACCGATTATGAGTTTAATCATATTAAAATTCCTCCGAGTTTTATTCTAACTATATATTAGCATATACCGAGACGATTTTCAAGAGTTTCTTTTTCCTTTTCATATCCCGGTTTACCTAAAAGTGCAAACATATTCTTTTTATAGCTTTCTACACCCGGCTGGTTAAAAGGATTAACACCGAGCATATAGCCTGAAACCGCACATGTTTTCTCGAAGAAATAAATTAAATAGCCTAAATCATTAGGTGTGATAGTATCACATTCAATAACAAGATTTCCTACACCGCCGTCTGTATGTGCAAGAAGTGTGCCTTCCCTTGCTTTTTCGTTTACATAGCTCATTTTCTTGCCTGCAAGGAAGTTAAGGCCGTCAATATTACCCTCCTGCTCGGTGATAAGAAAATCATTATGCGGCGCATTAAACTTAATAACTGTTTCAAACATAAGTTTGCTTCCGCTTTCCTGAATGTATTGGCCGAGTGAATGAAGGTCTGTTGAGAAAATGCAAGATACAGGGAAAAGTCCCTTACCGTCTTTACCCTCACTTTCGGCAAATAACTGCTTAAGCCACTCGTTAAACATTGCCATACAAGGCTCATATGATACAAAACATTCAAGCTTTGTGCCCTTATTATAAAAGACATTTCTTACAGCGGCATATTTGAGCATATCGTTTTCATCAATATTTTCACTGCAAAGTTCATTTTGTGCCTTTTGTGCGCCTGCCATAAGTTCATCAATATCAATTCCTGCAACAGCAATAGGAAGAAGACCGACAGCAGTAAGTACAGAATATCTGCCCCCTACATCATCAGGAACAACAAATGTTTCATAACCTTCTTCATCAGAAAGTTCCTTTAATGTACCTTTAGCTTTATCAGTTGTTGCAAATATTCTTTTAGCAGCTTCTTCTTTGCTGTATTTGCTGTTAATAAGGTCACGAAATACTCTAAATGCAATTGCCGGCTCTGTTGTTGTACCGCTCTTGCTTATTACATTAACGCAAATATCCTTACCCTCGCAGATAGAAACGACTTCGTTAAGAGCTGAGGGGCTGATAGAATTGCCGATAAAATAAATATCGGGTGTATCTTTCTTTAATGAATTATAGTTCGGTGAAGTTAAAGCTTCAATAACTGCCCTTGCACCGAGATATGAACCGCCGATACCGATAACTACAAGTACATCTGCATTTGATTTAATAAAATCGGCTGCTTTTTTAATTCTTGCAAATTCTTCTTTATCATAATTTGTAGGCAAATCAACCCAGCCGAGAAAATCATTACCCTCACCCGTTTTATTATTAAGGGTGCGAAGTGCTTCAACTGCTTTTGGTACAATTGCCTTTATGTCTTCATCTGATACAATGCTTTTTGCATGTTCATTAAAAAATCTTATTGCCAAAATAATCGCCTCTGTTTCAAAAAAAATAATGTTATTCTAAAATCTTCGAAATGATATAATACACTATTTTGTCGAAATATTCAATATCTTTTTATATATTATTTAGCATTTTCTTAAAAATATATAAAAAAGTGACAGATTTAATATTTATGTCAGATTTTAACTCGATAGAAGATATTTTTTTGTTTCCGCTGTAAACAGTTATAACACCAAGCTTATCGCCTTTTTTTACCGGTGCTTTAACTTCATCTAAAAAGGAATATTTATATGTTATTTTATCGGAATTTTTCGATAACAGCACCTTTTTGTTTAAATCACATTTAGGAGTAATGGACTTACTAACTCCGTTTTTTACTTTTACTGCTTTTAGTTTTGAATTATCAATTTTAATATTTTCAAGCTTATAGTTTGCAAATCCGTAATCTAAAAGTTCCTGTGTAAGTACAAATCTGTCATCACTGGTTTGCGCTCCCAAAACGACTGAAACAAAACTTACATCGTCACGAGTTGCAGTGGCGCAAAGGCAAAATCCTGCATTTGATGTTGTACCGGTCTTAAGCCCCGTCATACCGTTATATTTGTTTATCATCTTATTTGTATTATTAAGTTCGGTTTTTCCGTTTCTTAAACTGTCAAGCCAAACGGTTGAATATTTCAAAATCAATTTATGCTTCATAACTTCTTTGGCAATTACAGCCAAATCGTAAGCGCATGAATAATGATTGGTAACTTCATCATCAAGCCCGGTGCAGTTTTCAAAATGCGAATTTTTTAAGCCTAATGTTTCGACTCGCTTATTCATCATATCAACAAATGCACTGTCACTGCCTGCAACATATTCGCCCAGAAGCGTACATGCATCATTTGCCGAAGCTATTACAACAGCTTTGAATAAATCGTTTACGCTCATTTTTTCACCGACTTCAAGCCAAATTTGTGAACCGCCTTTAGATACGGCATTTTCCGTTGCGACAATCTCATCGGTAAGCTTGATTTTACCGCTGTCTATCGCTTCAAGTATAAGAAGTATTGACATCAATTTAGTTACCGATGCCGGTGAAAGATGCTCATATGCATTATTTTGTTTAATCACATCACCTGTATCAAGGCTCATCAATATACTTGATTTTACATTTATTTTTTTACTTTCAGCAGCGTTTGCGCAAACAGGAAAACTCAACATAAATGATAACGCCAATATTAAGCAAATTACTCTTTTCATAAAATCACCCACTAATATTTATTATAATTATCTTGTTTTAATTACAATATTTTGCTATAATTACCTAAATTAAAGATGGAGGGCCAAAAATGAAGGCTGCTTTTTATACACTTGGTTGCAAAGTAAACCAATATGAAACCGAATATATGGCAGAACTTTTGAGAAATGCCGGATTTGAAATAGTTAAAGAAAATGATGAAGCCGATTACTACATTGTAAATTCTTGTACCGTTACAGCTACCG
>CAVLCX010000009.1:12991-16211 GCA_963661525.1 bacterium | reverse complement strand
AAATCACCTCGTATTAGGTAGTCAAACTATTTTTCAGAAGAATTACTCTGTTCTTTATTTTCCTTAAGTTGACGAATAAAGCCCGGTGCATATCCGAAAAGAGATGCAAAAGCAAGAATTGCGGAAATAATAACCATAATCATAATAACGGTATTATTAAGTTCCAAACCTTTAAACAAATCTATTGAAAGAAGCGCACCGTTAGGGCCGATTGCAATAATGGTAATCATAAAAGTATAAAATACAACAGTTGCAAGTTTGCCCCACACTTCAGCAGCAACAGGGCGCATACCTTTTGCCATAAGTATACCGCCGCCTATAACCATAAGCAATTCCTTAAATATGAAAAGGAATAATACATATTTAAGCGGACCGTCCCAAAACTTAACAAGTAATATAATAACAATAGCTACCTGTGACAGTTTATCTGCAATAGGGTCAAGAATTTTGCCGAGATTTGACACCATATTGAATTTTCTTGCAATTTTGCCGTCAAACACATCTGTAAGGGCTGCCACAATCATAGTGATAAATGCGGCTATGTACTGCTCTTTAATAAAAAGAACCGTGAATACAGGTATAAGTGCAATTCTGATAAAGCAAAGCCAGTTAGGAATTGTATTCCAATTTTCAAAAAGGTCTTTTACATTTTCATTAAACTTACTCATAGTTTAACCTCCTTATATTAAAGGGTTGAATTTATTTATAAAATCAATAATCACACTGCCCTTAAGCTGTGTAACAAAATTATTTTGAACTGTAATAATATCAAGTATAAATTTAGAAATTGAAGATAAAACCAGAACATATGCACCGGATTTAACCAAGCCGAAAACTCCGCCAAAGAAACTGTTTGTTTTATGAAGCGGTAAATTTTTCTTTTTCCTTATCTTTTTAGCTAAAGAAAGTATTATACCTGTTATTACATAAAAAAGTATAAAAGTCAATAGAATTAAAAGTATTTTAATAATTTCTTGAACAATAGGACAAAGAATATTATCGGTTATATAAACCGAAGCTGTATTTGTGTTAATCAAATTGATTGATTTAATAAGGGATTTATCCTTAAACAAAAACGAAAATGTGCTTGTAATTGATTTTAAATTTTGCACAAAATCGTTTATTCCATTTGATTGAGATAATTTATCATCAACATATTTTAAAACATACTGCCTTATATAATTTTTATATATTATTTCATAATAATTATTTCCTACGAAAAAGGAAAGCGGAATTGAAACAATAAAACGCAAAGCAGATAAAAGTGAAATTAAAAGCCCACGCTTTATGCCTACAAACACGGTAAGGGCAATAAGCACAATCAGTGACAAATCTACCAAATTCATTATTTACCACTCTCGTTTCTGTCAATAAGGGATTGCCTATGAACGAAAATTGATGAACCCATTTGACAAATTGATTTTACCGAATCATCAACAACGATTTTTTTCTTTTGTTTCATATTTCCGAGAGAATAAGTAATAATGTTACTGTCAGTCAAAACACTTACCACACTTGATGAAGCTGACACACAGCGAATATTACCGTTAACCGTTGTTTGCGATTTTGTACTTCCCCCACCCTTTATTCTGACAAGTGTATTTTCAGTTGAATTGTTATAACTGTTGCAAGCTAAAATAAGTTCGTTTGACGGGGTATAAGCATAATATACAGTATTGATTTTTCCGCATTCGAACACATCTTTAAGCTTCTTTTGATTTGAAACTATGCCTACATAGTTATCGGCAACAACATATAAATTATCCCCGTTATATTTTAAATCAACAACATTGCAATTTGGCAAATCAAAATCAGCTTTCGGTTTATCCGCACCGATATTCATTGTATAAAGTTTAGATTTAAGCTGGGCATTTTTACTGTTAACTGCCACAAATGCGATTTTGCTGCCGCTGTTATTTATTGCAACATCTACAATATAGCCGTAATTCAAATCATAACTTAATTTTTTATCAAGTGATTTATTATAAACAGTTATGTTACAAAGCTTATCACCTGAAAGCGAAGCAATAACAACATTGCCGTTTTTAGCAACATCACCGCAGAGAATATCACCCATAGCTTCATGCTCATATACATTTTCACTTACATTATCAAGGCGCATTTTTTTATCACCCTGGTCAATTATAAGCGAATATATACCGGAACTTTTTAATACCGGATTTGAATATCCGTGGTCAAATGTATACTTTGCAACCGCTCTTTTTGAATCAAGAATTGTAAAGCTTGTAGGAGTTAGAACACCGAGTTTATTATTTATATTCTCTACAACAACATTTTGCGATGAATCAAGATTATACGGATAATTATTTTTATTGACATCCTGTGAAACAGAAATTTTACCGTTTGAATCCGTAAAATGCTCTTTTACTGTGTTAATGTTGATTTCGCAGATTTTCATTACAACCAAAATTGCAACAATAATTGCTATAATAATCCAAATAATCGTTTTATTCTTCTTATCCTTTTTTGCTTTCAGTTCTTTTTTACGCATTTCGCGCTGATTGCCTGCCAATTTCAACACCTGCCTAATAATTGATTTTGTTTAAATAAAGGCCCTGCGGCGGCGCAGTCTTTCCTGCACGCTTGCGCTGTTTTGAAAGAATAACATCTTTCAGTTCACCCTTTTTTATTTTCCCTTCTGAAACGAACAGAAGAGTGCCAACCATAATTCTAACCATATTATATAGAAATCCGTCGGCCTCAACCTTAAAATATAACATATCCCCTTCGCGCCAAACCTTAAAGGATTTGACATTGCGAACAGTGTCTTCAACATCGCTTTTAGATGAGCAAAAGCCTGAATAATCGTATTTGCCTACAAAAGCCTGCGCTTCATCGTTAAGATAATCGGCGTTAATTTCACGCCTGTAATAATAAGCATACTTGGGCAAAAAAGCATTAGGCCTTTTACCGTTATAAAGCTTATAAACATATTCCTTCGACTTACAGGAATACCGCGGGTGGAAATCATCATCGCATTCTTCACAATCAATAACCGCAATATCATTCGGCAATTTTGAATTAAGCGCCATAATTACACCCTCGTTTGATATATTCATATCGGTTTTAAGGGTAAGAACATACATATTTGCGTGAACAAAAGAATCCGTCCTGCTGCATCCCGTAACATCAAGCCTTTTTAAAAATACTTTTTCCACAGCATTTTGAAATACTTCCTGCACGGTTACGGCATTTTTTT
>CAVLCX010000009.1:0-12981 GCA_963661525.1 bacterium | reverse complement strand
TTTCTCATATTACTTTAGTAAAAATAAAATTGAATGACACCAAAAGCGCTATAAATATTATTACAACTGCAAGAGAAATATAATCCCTTGCGTGAAATTTCATTATCTTCATTTTAGTTCTTCCGTCACCGCCGCGGTAGCAACGGCATTCCATAGCATAAGCCAAATCATTAGCTCGCCTGAAAGCTGAAATAAAAAGCGGAATAAGAACAGGCACAAGTGCTTTTGCACGGTGAATAATTCCACCCGATTCCATATCTGCACCGCGTGATTTTTGGGCAGACATAATTTTATCTATTTCTTCAATCAAAGTAGGAATAAATCTAAGCGCAATAGTCATAGTCATTGAAATTGAATGTACATCAATCTTAAAAATTTTAAGCGGCTTCATAAGCCTTTCAAGACCGTCGGTAAGCTCATTCGGCGATGTGGTGTATGTTAAAAGCGAACTTATAACCACAAGGGTGATAATTCTGATTGCCATAAAAACAGCAGTCATTATACCCGACTGTGTAATTTTAAGTTTCCAAATTTGAACAAGCGGTTCACCCTTACCGTAAAATAAGTTTAATATTGCGGTAAAAGCAATGATTATTGCGAGCGGCTTAATACTTTTAAGCACTGTTTTAAACGGTATTTTAGAAACGAGAACAAGTACCGCAGTTGCCACCACAATTACTGCAAGCGAAGGCAAAGTTTTGCAAATAAAAATTGCAACAATAAGCATAACCGTAAGGATTATTTTCATTCTTGCGTCCATTTTATGAACAACCGAATCACCCGGGAAATACTGCCCTATTGTAATATCTGTAATCAATTAACAGCACCTCCCAATAATCTTTTATATTCCTCAATTCCCTGCTCAACAGTGTAAATATCAGTTTTGCAATCCACACCCGAAGCTTTGAGTTTCAAGAAAATATCGGTAACTTCCGGAACATTAAGTCCCATTTCTTTAAGTTCTTCACCGTGAGAGTAAACTTCGTTAACACTGCCGCAAAATGCGAGCTTGCCCTTATTCATTACAATCACCTTTTTGCAAAGTTTGGCAACATCTTCCATTGAATGAGAAACAAACAAAACAGTATTACCCATTTGACTTTGATATTCTTTAATAAGATTTAGAATTGTATCTCTGCCTTTTGGGTCAAGCCCCGCACAAGGTTCATCAAGTATAAGAACTTTAGGTTCCATAGCAATAATTGAAGCGATTGCCACACGCCTTTTTTGCCCGCCTGAAAGGTCAAAAGGAGATTTTTTTGAATACTTTTCAAATGACAAGCCGACAAATTCCATACTTTTTCTTATTCGTTCATCTATTTGTGCATCATCAAGGCCCATTTGTTTCGGCCCAAATGCAATTTCTTTATATACATCCTCTTCAAATATTTGATATTCGGGATACTGAAAGCAAAGTCCGACTGCAAAGCGAACCTGCCTGATTTCTTTTCTATTTTCTTTAGTCCAAATATCTTTACCGTTAAGTATAACTTTACCGTTATGCGGTTCAAGAAGACCGTTTAAATGCTGGATAAGGGTTGATTTACCCGAACCTGTGTGGCCTATAATTCCGATAAGGTCGCCTTTTTCAATTTCAAGGCTTACATTATCAAGAGCCGAAGTTTGAAACGGAGTTCCGATACTGTAAAGATATTTAAGATTTTCGCAGACAAGAAACGCCATTTACCTTTTAGCCTCCAAAGTTTTCTTTAATAAATCGACACATTCATTTGCGTTTAAAACGGTATTTTCACATTTAATACCGAGCCTGTAAACAAGTTCGGTAGACTGCGGAACATCAAGGCCGAGTGCCTTAATCTCGTCCACTTTTGCAAAAACATTACGCGGTGTATCATCAAGCTTTATTTGCCCGTCATCCATAACAACAACTCTGTCTGCCTGCACCGCTTCATCCATATAATGAGTGATAAGAACTATTGTTATACCCTCTTCTTTATTAAGCTTTTTAACAGTGTTCATAACTTCGCGCCTGCCGCTTGGGTCTAACATTGCAGTAGGCTCATCAAGAACAATGCACATAGGTTTCATAGCAATAATTCCGGCTACCGCAACACGCTGTTTTTGCCCGCCTGAAAGCTTATTAGGTGCTTTAAGCCTATGTTCATACATACCTACGGTTTTAAGTGCATCATCAACACGCTCTCTGATTTCTTTAGGTTCAATACCGAGGTTTTCAACACCGAAAGCCACATCTTCCTCAACAATAGAAGAAACGATTTGATTATCTGGATTTTGAAACACCATTCCGACTTTGCGCCTTATATCAAAAATCGTATCGTTATCCTCAACTTTTTGCCCGTCAACAATAACTTCACCGCTTTGCGCAATGTTTATTCCGTTAATAAGCTTTGCTGTTGTAGACTTGCCGGAACCGTTATGGCCGAGAATCGCAACAAAACTTCCCTTTTCAATTGTTAAATTAAAATTCTTAAGTACATCGACTGTAACTTTGTTTTCTTCATCATCGTCAACGACATAAGAAAAGTTTACATTTTTAAATTCAATCAAGTTCATTATTTTAACATCCAAATTGCAGTTGAACCGCAAGGAAGTACCCTTGCATTTGATGAAACAGGAACGCCTATTTCATCGGCTTCAACTCTTCCGCCGCGTTTATTTGTAATAACATCATCAAGAATATATTTCATAACAGAAGCCGAAAGCCCTGTTGTATACGAATTAAGCATAACCATAAGCGGAGTATCCGACAATACCTGCTCAACAAGTTTTACGAAATCATAAATACTGTCCTCAAGGTGCCAAATTTCGCCTTTAGGCCCACGCCCGTAGCTTGGCGGGTCAAGAATTATAATATCGTACTTATTGCCGCGCCTGATTTCCCTTTGTACAAATTTAATACAATCATCAACTATCCATCTGACCTGCGCATTGCTCACCTGCGAAGCGGCTGCGTTTTCCTTTGCCCACTGAACCATTCCGCGCGACGCATCAACATGAACTACGCCTGCCCCTTCTTTAAGGCACGCAACTGTTGCGCCGCCCGTATATGCAAAAAGATTAAGTACCTTTACATCATTTCTGCCGGATTCCCTGATTATCTTTCTTGTAAAATCCCAATTCACAGCTTGCTCCGGAAAAATGCCGGTATGCTTAAATCCCATTGTTTTGATATTAAAAGTTAAATCTTTATACCTTACCTGCCAGGAAGATGGAATTTTTGTATGTACTTTCCATCTACCGCCGCCCGTGCGTGAACGCAGGTAAGTGGCATCAGGCTGAAACCAATATTTATTTTCTTTTTTACTCTTCCAAATTACTTGCGGGTCAGGCCTTACAAGTATTTCACGGGTCCATCTTTCAAGCTTATATCCGTCACTGCAATCTATAAGTTCGTAATCTTCCCAATCAGTTGAATATCTCATATTCTATTATAATTCCTTTATGATAATCTTTCTTTCACAACATCGGCAATCTTATTGCCCAGAGCGGTGATTTTATCTAAATCGCTTCCTTCAAGCATTACACGGATAAGCGGTTCTGTACCGCTTACACGAACAAGAACTCTGCCCTCACCCATAAGTTCCATTTCAGCCTGCTGAATAGCCGAAATAATATATTCGTTATTATTATATTTTTCCTTGCCTTGCGGTGTAACCCTTACATTTATTAAAACCTGCGGATACACTTTCATAATTTTTGCAAGTTCGGAGAGCTTTTTACCTGATTTTACGACCGTTTCAATAAGCTGCACGCCTGAAAGTTCACCGTCGCCGGTAGTGGCAAAATCAAGAAAAATAACATGGCCGCTTTGCTCACCGCCGATATTATATCCTTCCTTAAGCATACGCTCAAGAACATATCTGTCACCCACTGCTGTTTTTGAGCAAGATATATCATTTTCTTCGCAAAACTTGAAAAATCCCATATTGCTCATAACAGTAACAACAGCGGTATTTTTTGCAAGTTTTCCTTCGTCCTTCATCCTCTTTGAGCAAATTGCTATAACTTTATCACCGTCAACAAGCTCACCGTTTTCATCCACGGCAAGCATTCTGTCAGCGTCCCCGTCAAACGCAAGGCCCAAATCAAGCGAAGCGTCTTTAACAAAGCGCATAAGTTCTTCAGGATGAGTAGAACCGCAATTATCGTTTATATTTGTTCCGTCAGGAGTATCTGAAAGCATTAAACATTTTGCACCAAGGGAGGTGAAAATTTCTTTAGCACATACAGAAGCGCTGCCGTTTGCACAGTCAAGTGCAATTGAAAGTCCGTCAAAACGAACACTTGCAGTTGAAACAACATGATTTACATAATCGCTTACTGCCGTTTTGCAATATATTCTGTTACCTACCTCACCGCCTGTCAGGCAAGGTATTTCCTCGGCATTATCAAGAATAATTGCTTCAATTTCATTTTCAAGTGCATCATCAAGTTTATAACCGTTGCCCTGAAAAATTTTAATACCGTTATATTCACAAGGGTTATGCGATGCAGAAATCATCACACCTGCTTCGCAACCGTATTTATCAACCAAATATGCAACAGCCGGAGTAGGCACAATACCGACTGAAAGAACATTACAACCGACTGAACATAAACCTGCTGTAAGCGCAGCTTCAAGCATATCGCCTGACGCTCTGGTATCCTTACCGATAAGAACAGTAGGTTTGGCAGATTTGCTCTCTTTAAGCAAAACCATTGCCGCCGCCCTGCCTATTTGAAGTGCAAGTTCTGAAGTTAAATCTACATTTGCAACTCCTCTTACACCGTCTGTGCCAAAAAGTCTACCCATAACTATTCCTCATTCCAAATAATAATTTCTAAATAAGTGTTTGCTGGCCAGGTTGCTCCAAACCCAAATGTTTATATGCAAGTGCGGTTGCACATCTGCCCCTCGGTGTTCTTGACAGAAAGCCGATTTGCATAAGATAAGGCTCATAAACATCCTCAATAGTAACAGACTCTTCACCTATTGCGGCAGCGATAGTATCAAGCCCTACCGGACCGCCGTTGTAATTTTTAATCATTGTGGTTAAAAGTATTCTGTCTATATTATCAAGCCCGAGATTATCAATTTCCATTCTTTCAAGTGCGTCTATGGCAGCTTCTCTGCTTATTACACCGTCATATTTAACCTGTGCAAAATCGCGGCTTCTTTTTAAAAGCCTGTTTGCAATACGAGGTGTACCCCTTGAACGGGAAGCAATTTCCATTGCACCCTTTTCATCAACAGGAATATTGAGTATATCGGCACTTCTTTTAACTATTGAAGCAAGCTGTTCATTAGTATACATTTCAAGCCTGAAGATAACACCGAATCTATCACGAAGAGGCGCGGAAAGCTGGCCTGCTCTTGTAGTAGCACCGATAAGAGTAAAATGTGGTAAATCAAGCCTGATTGACCTTGCCGAAGGGCCTTTGCCAATAATTATATCAAGTGCGCCGTCTTCCATTGCAGGATAAAGAACTTCTTCAACCTGACGATTTAAGCGATGAATTTCATCAATAAAAAGCACATCGCCCTCTTGCAAATTTGTAAGAAGAGCCGCTAAATCGCCCTGCTTTTCAATAGCCGGGCCGCTTGTAACACGAAGATTAACGCCCATTTCATTTGCTATTACACCTGCAAGTGTGGTTTTACCAAGACCCGGTGGGCCATAAAGCAAAACATGGTCAAGCGCTTCGCCCCTGCCCCTTGCGGCTTGAATATATACTGCCAAGTTTTCTTTAACTTTATCTTGGCCGATATAATCATCAAGTACTTTAGGTCTGAGTGAATTTTCAATATCATTATCTTCAGGTGTGAAATCAGAAGTAACTATTCTGCTTTCAAAATCCATTTCAGTTTCCTGCATATGTAATTACCTCCGCTTAAAGATTTTTAGCAAGTTCTTTTAATCCGTATCTAATCATTTCATCAACCGACATTGATTTATCAAGTGAACTTACAACAACGGTTGCGTCGGATTGTGAATAGCCGAGCGAAACAAGTGCTTCAATAGCTTCACCTGCCGAGCTGTTATCAATATTTTGAACATTTGATACAGCACTCGATACCGCTTCAGTTGCAACTGCACCGATTTTATCCTTTAATTCAAGCACAACTCTTTCAGCTGTTTTTTTGCCGATACCCTGCGCTTTTGTAATTGATTTCGCGTCACCCGACGCAATGCAAAGCGCCAGCCTGTCAGGTGTAAGTTCAGAAAGAATTGAAATTCCTGCTTTAGGGCCGATACCGGAAACAGTAATAAGAAGCTTGAAAGCATCAAGTTCTGCAAGAGTGGCAAAAGCGTATAAATCCATAGCATCTTCGCGAACGGCAAGGTGGGTATATACATTAACTTCTTTTCCGATTTCGCCAAGCTGCTTGGCTGTATTAAGAGAGGTAAAGCATTTAAACCCAACACCGCCGCATTCAACTACTATGAAATTTGCATCACATACAGTAAGTCTTCCCTTTAAATTATATATCATAACTAATCCCTTTATTTAAGTGAATTTAATTTTCCCATTATAGAACCCGAGCAATGACCGTGGCATATTGCCATAGCAAGCGCATCGGCAGTATCATCGGGTTTCGGAATTTTAGCAAGGCCGAGCATAAGCCTTGTCATTTCCTGAACCTGCTTTTTTTCAGCCCTGCCGTAGCCTACAACAGCCTGCTTAACCTGAAGCGGTGTATACTCAAAAATATCCACACCGTAATTTTGTGCCGAAAGAGTAATAACACCCCTCGCCTGTGCAACATCAATAACCGTTTTGGCATTGTTATTATAAAAAAGTTTTTCCATACTCATCACTTCAGGCTTATACTTTTCAAATAAATAGCACATATCGTTATATATAGTTTGCAGCCTTAACGGGAAATCGGTATGTGCCTCGGTAGTGATAGCACCGTAACCGAGAACACGAAACTTATTCATTTTATATTCAAGTACACCCCAGCCTACAATTGCATAACCCGGGTCAATTCCGAGAATAATCATATCACACTACCCCATAATAAATCAATTTATTATAGCATAATGAATTTTAATAAGCAATAAATAATATATAAATTATTTATTATAAAGGAAAAGGCAGTCAAATGACTGCCTTTTAAGTTATTTGGTTTTAACACTCTTAATCTTTGACCAAGCAGAATAAACTTTCTTACCGTTCACTGTTTTGTAAGTTCTGATTCTTACATAATACTTTTTCTTTGCTTTAAGCTTTTTAACGGTAGTTTTAGTTGTTTTCTGCTTTTTGATTGTTACGGTCTTCTTGTTTTTCTTAAACTTTTTATCGGTAGCAAGCTGAATTTCATAGCCTTTAACTCCCTTTGTTTTTGACCAAGTAAGTTCAACAGAACCTTTTTTAGCCTTGGATTTTTTAACGGAAGTTTTATTTGGAGTTTGAACTTGTGCAGAAGTTGCACTTCCGGCATTTGAAGCTTGCGAATTTGCCGATTGCGGCAATGTTGCAGCGGAATTTGAAGCAGTAGGATTTGTAGGCGCTGCCGTCGGCTTCTCGGTAGGTTTTTCAGTTGGTATTTCAGTCGGCTTCTCGCTCGGCTTTTCAGTAGGGTTTTCAGTAGGCTTTTCAGTAGGTCTTTCTAACTTATCTGTAAAGTCATCTTTATAGCTGTAATTGCAAACTTCGCAAGTGTAGATTGTGTAGCCCTGCTCATCATAAGTCGGTAAAACAACTTGCTTTGAATATGTATGTTTATCTGTTGGGCTTATAACCGCTTCTTCCTGCTTGGTACAGGTATTGCATACTCGTGTTTTTTTACCTTCATCTACACAGGTAGGCTCGGTTTCAACCGTCCATTCGCTCCAATCGTGAATATGCTTTTCAATCAATACCGATGAATTATTATCACCGATATTAACCTCGTTTAAATCACTTGTTACGCTTGCAGTAATAACTGCTCCGCCCTCTTCTTCATAAGTTAATTCATCATCACTTATATTAAACTGAACAATATTTGTTTGAAGCGGTAAAAGTGTATCAACATTAGAAGTGTAAACTTCATTTTCTCCGTTTTTGAATACAACATTTACATTTTCTGCTTCAACTGTACCTATATTGTGAATTTGGGCTGTAATTACATTTTCCGTACCAAGTTTTTCAAGTGTAATATCATCTACCGATAAATCGGCATTACCCACTTCAAGCTGTGTATCTGCCGAAGCTTCACCGCTTGTTGCGTTTACCGTAACGGTTCGCCTTTCAAATGTTTCACTTGAAGTTGACGGTGCATAATCAAGTTCAACAACATCATAGTCACCCGACGGTATATCAACAGTTTTGTTTACGCTTTGCGAATATCCCAATGAATCGGTAATTTCAAAATCAATTGATTCAATATTTTCTGTTCCGTTATTTTCTACCAAAACATTAAGCTTGGTTTGCCCGTCACTGTTAAGCTGTGATTCATCAACGGTATCAAGCGTAATATCAAATTTATTAAATCCGTCTGTATTAAATACGCATAAATCCGTGCTTCCGTTTACAATACTTCCGTCTTGCTCTGTTCTTTCGGTAATGTTATATGCGCCAAAGAGCTTACCGCCGTAATTTGCAACACTTAACTGGCTTACAAGCTTGCCATAATCGGTAATTGCAATAGGCTCGCTCCAGGCATCGTTCACAAGTTCGCTTGTATAAAATTCAGTACCCATATCAGATGTTTGTGACCAAACGGCTCTGATACCGTCATCGGTAGTAGCTAATTGAAGGTTACCTGCTATTTTGTTATTTTCAAGCGAAAGCTTCGGTGTATCACCGTCAAGCACATAAATACCGCTGTTTGAAGTATAGTAAAGTGTATCATTTACACTTGCAAGTGAAGTCGGAATTTCCTGCTTATCTATTCCGTCATTATCTGTAATTTGAACATTATTTTTATATAAATTCAAATCATTTGTATTTTCGTTGCTGCAATCACTTTCAGCGGTGTAATAAACATCACTGCCGATAACTTTAAGCTCATAAATATAGTTTAAGCCGCTGTATACGGTTGATACATTGCCGGCAAAATCAGACTTCATAATTGAGCAGGAATTTGCCGAAAAGTCACTTGATGTGCAATTTACCCAATAAAATACAGGCTGTGAATTTTCAACTGCAATGCAAGGCAAATAATCAAATGTATCATTCGAAGTGATAACTTTAACATTATCAAACGAATCATCATTTGCATTGTATTTTGCAATTTTTATTTCTGCTTTTTTATTAAGTTCATCTAATTTTGCTTCATCACCTTCAGTGAATTTAGCATTAAATTTTTGATATGCAATATAAATATCATCACCAACTGCTGTTACAGATACTTGGTAATCAATCATTCCGTCATCATCAACTGCTTTAGGCAAAGACCAAGAACCGTTATTGTAAAGCGAATATACAAGTTTGTATCTGTTATAATCATCACGCGATGTGTCATCATCAACCCATATAAGCATCATTGTATCACCTGCTGTTACAAGCTGTGGGCGCTGAAATTCATTAACAGATGATTCAAGAGTTGTATTTGCAAAAGTAAGCTTGCTTGCACTTCTTGCCTTGCGCCTTACCGATGCTGAAGTTTGTGTGCCGACCCATTTTTGATTATTTATATAATCACGGGATAAAAGCGTGGTTTTTTCACTTGTTTGGCTTACGGTTTTATCAATAAATTCAGTCATAGCATAGGTGGTTGCAATTTGGCGGCGAACCTGCTTTGACTTTGTACCGAAATATTCATCAAGCAAATTAAATGTTCCTGATATTACAGTACCGCTCGTTTCACCGATAAGATAATGTGCTTCCCAGCCTATTTCACCATCTACATTAAGGGTGAAGTGCTTTTTCTTAATGGCATATTGAATAGGCATTTCTGCTTTTGCATATACACCGCCTGATACTACACCTTCAAGCCCGATACCTGCTCCGCCTTTAACTTTAGGTGTTAAATAAACAGTAACATCAAATTCAAAAGGAAAATCACCGTCAGGCACACTTCTGCCGGCACTTGCCGTAGCTCCGGCTTCTGCCCCGGCTTCTACATAAGCATAAGACGGAATACCCGCAATCACAAATTGACCTTTTATCTTATACGCAAATTCAGCCGCAAGAGTACCGCACACTTCTGTAAACTGAAGTCCGCCCGTATCTGTTATATACCCCTCAAGGTAGCCTAAAAAGTCAGTTTTAAATGTTTGATTTTTGCTTGAACCTTTTTCGCTTAAACCTTTTGTCTTTTTAAATTTTTTAAACTTTTTATAAGCATTTTTTGTGTCTTTTTTTGCTTCCTGTATACCTTTGCAGGAATCTTTAAACGAAAGCCACTTTGTTTCCGTATCACCGTCTTTATCGGTTGAATCGCTGTATCCGAATATATCAAACCCAACAGAGATTTTAACCTTGTTTCCGGTAATTTCTACCCCTACCGGGCATTTAATAAAATCAAGCGATGCTTCAGTTCCGCCTATAATAGGCACGCTTTTAGAAAGCTTAAACTTCCCTGTTTGCCCGCCTAAAACATTTACGGTTGATGAACTCATAATATTTTTAAGTGAATTACTGAGCTTCTTCTTTTCAAGCTTTAATGATACAGGCTCACTTGCCACACCGTCGCATACAACATATGCGTAAAGTGATTTGCCCTCTTCCATTTTTGACGCAAGGTCAATTTGGCTTGCGACACCGTTTGTAATCTCTGTTTTATACTTGCTGTTTCCGTCATTTTGAATTAAGTAATATTTTACATCTTTTGCACCGTTGGTTACAGCAGAAATAATAAGATTATAATTCACACCGTCAATCAAAGTTGCGCCGTCATATTGCGCGTCAACATATGCTTTTTTCGGTTTATTCTTCTTATCAAGCTGCTGAACATAGACGGAAGAAACATACGGTTTTCCGTCTTTTCTGTCTTTAGTCATATAAATATTATGACTGTTTGATTTCAAATACTTTGAATCACTTGTAACTTTGGCAGGGATAATATAATCTCTGAAATCATCTTTTGTAAACTTAATTTCTTTTCCTTTTATATCATTCTTTTTAACAACCTTTTCCTTGTCAAATTGTGATGAATTTTCAGCAATATTCATATTGACAGATTTAAGCTTGAGGTTTACATTATTTTTGTTTTCAACTATTTTTATATTTTCAATAAACGCTTTGCTGTTATAAACGGTAAAAGAGGTTTCGTCTTCGTTGGTTACTAAAGGAAATTCTCCATTCCAATTGTAATGGATTTTAGCTTCATATAAAGGATAATTACCATGAATAATTCCACCATTACTTTCACTATTTATTGCTATTTTTTTCCAATCATCTTCAGAACCGGTATAATATATATCATTCAATTTATCGCAAAGAAAAAAAGCCTGTTCACTAATATATTTTAAACTTTTAGGAATTATAATTTTTTCTAAAGATGAACAGTCGTAAAAAGCGTCATAGCCAATACCTATTACACCATCAGGTATTTTTACACTTGTTAAACTTGTACAATCAGAAAATGCAGAACCACCAATACTTGTTACACTATTCGGTATTGTTATACTTGTTAAACTTGTGCAATCGTCAAAAGTACAAGTTTCAATACTTGTCACACCAGCTGGAATTGTTACACTTGTTAAGCTTATGCATTTTTCAAATGCACAACTACCAATACTGGTCACACTATCAGGAATTGTTACACTTTCTAACCGTGTACAATTATAAAATGAGCATTCACCGATACTAGTTACACCAAAATCTATAATTAACTTCTTTACATAATGATCATTAGAATCAAGAAATGTATTACGAAATGTATAATCACGCATATTTCCCGTACCGCTGATTGTAAGCACGCCTGTTGAGGTATCAAGCGAATATGTTACATTATCACCGCATTCACCTGTTCGAACATCAGCAAATGCTGAAAAATCAACTACCGATACAATGCTTAAAAGCATAGCAAGGGACAAAATTAAACTAATAACTTTTTTCATTTAAATTCTCCTTTACAAAATGTTTTAAATTTATATTAAAACAAAAATGCCAAATATACAATATAATCGGTGTGAAAGACCGTTTTTACAGGGTGAAAACCCGACAAAATATAAACAAATCAACATTTTTATTTCAGCATTTTACAAAACATAAATGTTAATAAAATATTAACACATATATTTAGCTAATACAATTACAAAACGATTACAAAAATAAAGGCAGTCAAACGACTGCCTTAAATCCCTCCGAGTGCAACAAGTTGCACCCACCTCCTATTTACAAGGGAGGTGATTATTCTGTTTTACCTTTTAGCTGGTGGACAAATTTTTGAAGTTCCGTCATATTAAAAGTATATCTGCCCATATCGGTATTAGGGATATAATACCTGGAGCAAACTTCACTGCCGAGCGGTGCAAAAGACTGCTTAAGCGAATTATACATATAATCTGCCGACTGCCTTGCATTTGAGCCGCTTGCTATGACTGCGCCTACCCTTTTCGGCTTTTTAACCGGCGGGTTTGCGCCACGCTTAAAGCGGGCGTTATAATAACGCTGAAATCTATCCAAAACAGCTTTAGTGGGAGCCGGAAAAAAGTTATTATAAACAGGAGTGAAGAAAGCGATATAATCGGCATCTTCAAAATCTTCAAAAAAGACATCCAAATCTTTATTTGAGCATCCTTCGTGATATTCACACCACTTGCAATCGGTACACGGAGCGGGAGAAAGCTTATAACTGTCATAAACTTTAATTTCACAATCAAGGAAATATTTACTGACTTGGTTAATAAGTTCCCGGCAGATACCGTCTTGCCGCGGCGAACCCATAATTATCAATAATTTTTTCATTATTCTGCCACAGTGTATTCAATAGAATTAGACTCACACCAATCTTTAACTTTATCAAGCACAAATTTATTTTCAAATTCATCAAAGCCTTCACTGATTGAAGAATAAGCATTAAAATACTTCCAAAAAGTATCAATATATTCATTGCCCGAAAGTTTTTCAAGCACAGCGCTTACT
>CAVLCX010000008.1:14009-17433 GCA_963661525.1 bacterium | reverse complement strand
CAGTATTGCCGTAATATATTTTATAAACAATATAATTTTTCAATAGATTAACTCCTTTTAATTTTTTATGAATTGAACTTTTCATATTTAAAATGTTTGATTCATTCTGTAAAATACCGTTAATTTGCAATAATTTCAAAATAAAACTAACTTTTGTGCTAAATATATTTTTATACAGTTTATTTCAACAACGCAAGTTGTTCTGTACCAACAACGGAAAAATCCAATGGTGGTAATATAGCTGTTATGTTGCCTTGGCTTATATAGTTGTTATTAAATCTTGGTTTATAATTGTTGACAAAATAATTATAATAAAGTAACGCATCTGCACTGCTATCAAACGAATGATACTTTATTTTAGTTATTTTACGAGCATCAAGTGAATCATCGTTTTTTATTTTACTTTTTACATATGCTTCACAAGTACGCTTTGTTTTGCCAATAAAAACAATTTCATTATTATAGTAAAAGAAGCATATTGTATCTTTTTTATTTTTCAAATTGTATTCTCCTATTCTAAAAAATCATTTTTTTCTACTGCAGGAACAATTATTGTTGCACAATGTTTGTTATCTTCTTCAAATTCTGAAATTACTACAACAGGATTTTGGTTTTCATAAATATTACCGTCAAGTGAAACTATTTCTCCGTTATCGACAGCAAATAAACCACAAAATTCTGATTCGTTTTCCAAATGTGTAAGAAAAGTTTTCATATATGTTAATAAAGACTTATCTTTATTAGTTGACGAATTACACTTGTTAAGTATATTTGTATAATTATCTAAGAGGAATACTTTCAAATACACTTTATCAAATGATTTATTTTTAATAATCTTTTCCAAAGTTGGAAAAGGATTAGTATAAAATTCAAAGTTCTCATATTCTTGTTTTTTCATGATAAATTTCCTTTCACTCCTTATGATTTAGAATTGCCGTTCTGACTCGTTCTTCACTTTCATACGGATTACAAATCATTTCACAACCACCACTGTAGTCGAACTCATCAACATCAATATCATGTTCTTCTATGAATTTTGTAACAATAAAATCAAATTCAGATAACTTTATCGCAGCTTTGCTTCGTTTTCTAAGGGCTTCCTCAATATATTTAGGTATTCTCATATGCAATCACCTGTTTTCCTGTTCTAATGCATTATTCATATCAGAAATTGTTTCATAATGAGAAGAAGGTTTTTTTGGTACTTCAATTCTTAATAAAACACGCTTATTTTTCACAATATCCCAATATTGTTGACTTTTAATAAGTTCTAATTTAGATGCAGCTAAATATCCTTGTAAAAAGCCGTCTAATCTTGCGTATGGAGCATTACCATATGCATCAGGTGTGTTTTCTTGATAATAGTTCAAAACATCTGCACAAGCTTTTCCTATCGGATAAATTTTTTCTGTACTTTCCAAGTTTTTTTCATCAATCAAATCTGTTGCATTAAGATATTCCGAATTATCAGCTAATTGACGCTTTTTCAAAATAATCATAATTACACTCCCTAATATTTTCTAAAAGTATATAGTAATATTTTCGAAAAAATTAGTAAAAACATCTTTAATATTCATAAAAATTTTCACAAAAAGAACGCCTGAACAAATAAGTTCAAGCGTTCTTAATTTTAATCTTTATTCTGTTTAAAAACATCATCAAATAAACTTTGAGATGCATCTGAAATACTGCCGAGTAAATTATTATCGTCAAAATCAAAATTAGTATTTTCAATATCAATTTTAGATTCAACAGATTGATTATTTACATTAAAATCATTTGAAACAAAAGGCTTTTGCATCGTATTTAATTTATGATGATTGACAACATCACTTTTCATTTCAGTGCCATCAGGATTGTATTTTTTCACTTTGATTTTAACTTTTTGTTGATTTTCGTCTTCTTCCATGTCAATATCAGAATCCATCTTTTCACGCACATGCTTAACTGTAATTGCAACAATAACAATAGCACCAACCATAATAAACGCCGGCAAATCTGATAAAATAACATTTACATCAAACATAGGAAAAACTCCTTATATCGTTATTACTCAATTTCTGACAAATCCTCAGTAACATTTGAATCGACTACATTGTCAACCACAGCCGGTTTTAAGCTTTTCTTTTCAAGTGATTTATTGATTATATCATTAACATCAATACCATTTGATTTCAAGCCTGCCATTACCTGATTAACAGTTTTCATAACATCACCGACAAGTTTTGAACCGTTGCCATCACCGTACATAGTAATCGAATCAACATTTTGAAGAGGTTTAGATGCATTTTCAACGATTTCAGGCATTTTTTCAAGTACCATTTGAAGAATAGCAGCTTCACCGTATTTCTGCATTGCATCTGCTTTCTTTTCGATAGCTTCAGCTTCAGCTAAACCTTTAATTTTGATAGCTTCTGCTTCTTTTTGAGCTTCGTATATTTTAGCATCCGCATTAGCTCTTTTAACAGCTAAATCAGCTTGTGCTTGTTGTTCTGCAGCATATCTATCAGCATCAGCCTTTTTGTTGATTTCAGCAGCATATTTCTTTTCCTTAACTGCAACAGTTTTTTCAGCGAGTACAGCTTCTTTTTCTTGTTTTGCAATGTTTGCTTCTTACTTTTTAATTTCAATTTCACGGCGCTGTGCTTCATCTTCAATTTGCTTAGCTGCATCAGTTTTTGCCTGTTGCTGTTCTTCAATTGCTTTAAGTTCTGCTTTTCTGATTGCAAGTCTGTTATTGCTTTCAGCAATTTCTGTTTCAGCTTTAATTCTTATTTCATTAGCTTCCTGTGCTGCTTTACTTTTTGCAATCATTGTATCTTTTTCAGCTAATGCTCTTGCAATGGCTGTTTCTTTTTCTGCTTCTGCTTTTGCAATTGCTGCATTTTTACGGATTTTTTATGTATTATCAATACCGAGGTTTTCAAGAATACCATTTTCGTCACGGAAATTTTGAATATTGAAATTTGTTACCTCAATACCGAATTTTAAGAGTTCATCAGTAACATTTTCCATAACTTTTTGTGAAATCATCTGCTTGTTGTTTAAATCAATTACGCCAATAAGACCAACAACTTCTCTTGTTGAGCCTAATAGAGTTTGTGATACCATTTCTTTAATTTCTTCCTCACTTTTACCTAAAAGTGCTTCTGCCGCAATTGAAAGGTATTTTGGATCAGATGAAATTTTAAATGTAGCAACTGCATCTATGTATATATTGATAAATTCATCAGTTGGAACACTTTCTTCGGTTTTTATATCAACTTGCATATTTGCAAGCGAAAGTTTATTAAGTTTCTCTAAAACAGGTATTTTAAGCCCTGCTTTACCTACAATAAATCGTGGCTCTTTTTTAAAGCCGGAAATTACAAACGCCTGATTTGGTGAGGCGATAACATAAAACGCCTTAAAAAAAGCTATAAGT
>CAVLCX010000008.1:11828-13999 GCA_963661525.1 bacterium | reverse complement strand
TACAATAACTACAACGATTGGAATAATAATTTTCAACATATTTTTTCTCCTTTAATTTTTGATTGTTAGTTTTGATTATTTTTTATTTCTATAATATAAGTGGTGAATTCATATTTTCACCTCCTTTTCGCATTCTGCATAATTAAAAAGTACATAAAAAAAATAGTGGTATTATGTACCACTATTTTTTATAAAATTCATATTATTAGTTTTGTAATATTCATTCTCACTATAAGAATTATCAAAAAATCTGTAAATAGGCGAAGCATTTTTTATTCTGTTTAATTCTTCTAATGAATTATAATGAATATTTATATCTGCTGAAGTTTCATAATAATCATATCCAACTAACTTATCAGGATACTTGTTATCTACAAGTGGTAGCTTTGCAATTGAACCATACAATTCAAGTGATTCTAATGCATTTGCACATCCAAATACAAGTGAGCTAAAGATTGTATCGTCATGAATGTATATATCAAGTTTATCGCTTTTCTTATTATTTACTTCATAAAGATTTTCATATGAATTTCCAATTGCATACGCAGAATCAATTCCCGAAAATGCATAATTTTTAACAAATGTGGATCCTTTGAGAATAATATTTTTAATACTACTATTGTAGAAAAATGATTTTACACCTATTGATTTACAGTTACTTGGTATAATCACATCTGTAATGTTATAAACAACATTATTATAATGTTCAATTTCTTTACCTCTACTTGAATCAGGTTCTATCAAAGTTACATTATCATTCTCAACAAAATATTTTTTCCCACTTTTATCATAAGTAATTAAATATGGTTGAAATACTCCTTTTCCATATTTAATAGTTGAAAAAGCATCTCTTACAGGATCAGTTGAATTGTATCCATCCGGTGAAATTGTTGAATTGATAATTTCGGCATCAGCTATTGCAGTTGCGCACGATGGTATAACAAGCTTGCCATTATTAGCTTTAATCCATTCGGCACCCAGATCTGTCAATCCGTTTATTGCAGTTCTTTCATATGGAATATATCCGGTTAATGTATTTTCTTTTTTAATTGTTAAATTATTAGAACAATGATGATTATACGCATTTTTGCTTTTTTGGTACAAAATATCATCTTCGAATACATAACTGTCAAATACTCGTGAATTCAAATATTTATAATATAAATCTGAAGGCAACTTTTCTCTTATATTTCCATTTTCATCCATCCATACATTGTTTGATTGATTATCTTGTAGTATTTTTATCAATTCGTCATTCCAGTATTCTTCTGTTTTACCGTCATTATTTAAAACATATAAATTTTCCGTATCTTGGGTCCAAGTGAAATAATCTGTTACATCTACATTTCTGCAAAAATAATAATCGAATGTAATAATTCCTTTCCAAGTACCTTCTGTCATATTTTCAGCAGTAACAACACCTGTTGTTGAATCCCCTTTTTCTTTTGAAAATTGAATTTGTTTTTGTGATACTTTTGCGATTTTAGATTCATTCGTTTTCTCATTAACAAGAATAACGGTTTCTGCCGGTTTAAATGTTATATCGGAATAATCGTCAATTCCGTTAAATTTGATGTTATACGATGCCGAATATGTTCCTTCTTTATTTACTTTAAGAGTGATATTATCATCGACATCAACAGTAAGTTCACCTTTTGGTAAAATAATTTTATTCACATCAACAATTGTGTTACATTTTTCGCAACTATCTGTTATAACATATGAACCGTTTGTATCCGTTGTTGATGGTATGTAGTTTGATATTTCACTGATTATATTATCGTGTTTTACCGCTCCGCAATAGATACAAGTACACTTGTCATCGTAAGTGCAGTTTTCAGTTTCGTTTATTTTTGTAGTTGTCTTTACTTTTTCACCATAAGTATTCAGAACAACTTCTTCGCTGTTTTTGTCTACAACTACCGAATTTCCATTTTCATCGACTTTATACCATATTCCATTATTATTTCTAAAATAGTCCAAATTTAATTCAGAAGCTTCTGTATCAGTAAGGTTATAAAGTTCTTTTTCTTTCAAATAACTATAACAACCCTTATTAGTACAAACGCCTTTTTTGTTATGTGTGCCATCAAAGTTAGCGGTGTATGTACCCATAAAATTATGTTGATGGTTAGTTGAAAGAGCAGGTATTACTTCTTTAATTTCCTTAT
>CAVLCX010000008.1:6812-11818 GCA_963661525.1 bacterium | reverse complement strand
GTTCCATAAAAGCTATGACTTTCTATAAAATTCATTAAAGTATCATAATTAGATCCATATTCAAAAAAGTTATTAGAATCTTTATTTTTATATAAATCTGAAAATGAATTTATATCTGGATATTTTTCCTCAAATTTTCTATCAAATTCTTGATTATAATAATTCTTAAATTCGTCAAATGTTGCATTAACAAAATCAGAAGGTATATCATTCTTATTTTGTATGTAATCTTCAATATAAGAATGATGTTCTGTGTCTCCGGTTAAAACATATCTTTGTACTACACGGTTCTTGCAAGTCCATTTTTTACATCCATCTTCAATACAATTTGGTTCATCATAAGTATAAACAAAATTGTGGTTACTGTTATTTATTTTTTCAAAATGTTCGTTATCAGAATCTTTATCTTGATTTGCTTCGACAATAAAATTAGAGTATTTGTAAACAATTTTTCCGCATTTTTCACAAATCATCGAAATACAGTTCGTATCTTCATAGGTGTTTTTGATTTTTTCATTATTAATAAAAGAATATTCTGTTATATCGTGCGCAAGTTTTTCATTTCTATAATAAACAAAATTATGGGTTTTATTATAGTCAGAAAAATCTTTAAACGCTTCTTTATATTCTTCATAAGTATAATTTTCCGGCAAATTTTCGGCTATTTGATTATAAACATTATTATAATCTTCTGGGTTTTCAAAATATAATTTAGTGTTACATTTATAAACTGATGAATTAGAAATTGCCAAACTCCCCGGACCAAAATCTAAAAATAAATAATATATACCCTTATCTAAATAAATCGGCATGTTATTTTTAAATATATTTGGCTCATCGGGAATTACCTTTTTACTTTTTCCGTTATTCAAATAAGAATTAATATCTTTTTCAAATTCACTGTATTTTTCAAAGTTTCTACTATTAAGACCGCCCTGAGAATTAGAAATTAAATAATAGTCAATTTCATCTTGAGTCAATCCCTCAAATGTTCTTATATAAAATTTTCCTTGACTATTTGATTCATAATCTTTTGTTTGATAGAAATAAACAGGAGTGGCATTTTCATCAATCGTCAATTTTACACAATAATAATGTTTTTTGTTTTCAGAAGAAGATGCGTAATCATCATAGAATTCGCTTTTTGAAAAGTCATATTGCTTATCCAATCCATCTATATTATATGATTTGTAAGTAATTTCGTTTTGACATATCTTACATATAGCTTTTCCATCTTTTATTTCGTAAGAGTGTTCACCAAGTAGTGTTTCCTCATGTCGCTTAATTTCGCTGTTACAGTCAGGACAAACATATATATCATATGAGCCATGCTGGCAATTTGCTTGAATTGTTCTGTCGTATTTGGCGTTATTATGTTTGCAAATCATTGTATATGATTTCGGGCATTGTGTACAAGTATAGGTAATTTTATCACCGTTAATATTACTTATTACATATTGATGACCACCCTCGAAATAGGTCATATGAGAATCTCTTTTTTCCGTATATCCACATATTTTACAATAAACATCTATGTCGTATTGAGTACAATCTTGATCCGTATACCAGTGTCCTTCGCAAAGAGAACAACAGTATATATTATTTTTGTTAAAATAGCTTTTCAGTTCATTACTAAAATAATCCCATAAAATTTCATGATAATTCAATTGTTGTAAATTAGGTAATTTTTCTATTCCATCAATTTTTTTATATGTATAAGGAATAGTTATTTCTGTTATATAATCAGATATTTCAACATTTTCAAAAGCAGTTTTTTCCAAGCCTAAAACTTTATATTTTCCAAGTTTTTCCGGAAGTGATAAATTTGTTTCAGTTCCGATATACTTATAAAGATTACAAGTATTTTCATCATCATTAAATGTAACTATCCAATCACCTAATCTTTTATAAAAACCATTTGAACCACATTCTGTTATTTCATATGTATTTCCACAAACTTTACATGTAAATTTAATTTTTACATCATTGCAATTATCGTCTTCAACAACAACTCCATCGTCATATTCATGTGATTTATATGTTGTTTCCGTCTTTTTATATCCACAATTAGTACATGTGTATGTTTTTGTTCCTTTTTCGTTACATGTCGCTTCTTTTGTTATTTCAGATTTGTAATTATGATCATTTTTAATCTGCTTTCCACAAGCAATGCATTCGGAATAGCAATTATCTTTTGTACTCTTTTCTTTAACATACTCATATTGGTGATCTTGACAAGCTCCTTTCCATTCATATCCACACACTTTACAAATGTAATTTATACCATCTTCTTTACAATCTGTTGTTTTTTCTTTATTTATTTCTTTGTTGTTTTCACATAACAATTCGTTTAAATATAACAATGCAGAAAGTGATTTTTGAAATTTTTCTTCATTTTCACTGTTTAATTCAATATATTTGTTTTCCTGCCCTCCATATAACAAAAACATATTTTGTATAATTAATGAATGAACTTCAATTTTTTCCAAATTAGGAAATAAATCAAGATTCCAAATAAATTGATATGTATACGGAATTATGACTGTTTTTACATTATACATGTCATATATGTCTTTATTTTCAAAAATGTCAGAAGAAGTACCTATAACGGTTTTATTATCAATTGTTTCCGGTAATTTAAGAGTTGATGATAAATTTCCGTTGTATCCTGTTATTTCGATTGTATTATCTTCATTAACAGAATATTCCCAGTCTGTATTATTAGCAAATGCTGAAATCGGAAAACAAGTAAGCATTATAACAATAGTCAAAAAAGCAGAAATTATTTTTTTATTTTTACTCATTTATTCGCACCTTCTTTCTTTTCGTGATAATCAATAATATTGCCAGTCCTATTATTGTAAAATATAATGGTAAAGTGTTGAAACCGGTTTTTACACTTTTTTCTTTTTTATATTTTTTTGTTGCCTTGGTTTCTGTTGGCTCCGGCATGGTTTCTGTGGCAACAGTTTCACTTGTTGTTTGCACTATATTGGGTTCTGTTGTACTAACGATTTCAGTAGTTACAACATTAGTGGTATTATTTTCTGTATATTGAGTTTCACTTTTTGTAGTGTTTTCTGCAGTTGTTTCGTTATAATCAACATTAACTGTAATTGTTTCTTCTTTTCCTTCTTCGACTTTATATGTCGCTGCATAAGCACTTGAACATGAAATAACAACAATACACATTAGTAACAATGCAATTTTTATACTCGTATTTTTCACGGTTTTTTCCCCCTTCCTTATATTGACTTTTAGCCCAGCATATATCATGCTGGGCTACTTAAACTTATTATTTTGTTTTAATTGATTTTGTTTTTGACCAAGAAGAAACAAGCTTTTTACCGTTTACAGTTTTATAAGTTCTCATTCTTACATAATATTTTTTCTTAGCTTTCAAACCTTTGATTGTTTTAGAAGTAATTTTACTTTTAACAGTTATTGTTTTTGCTCCGGAAAACTTTTTAGAAGTAGAATATTGAATTTGATAACCTGTTACTTGCTTTTGTTGTTTTTTCCATTTTAAAGTGAGGTTTTTCTTTCCTGCTTTAACAGAAGAAATATTTGTTCCTTTTGGTACAATTTGGAACGATAAATTAAATGATTGTTCACCATATGTAACTGATACATTATAAGTACCTACATTCTTTCTGCCTGATGCGTATGAAACATTTGTTAAATTAACAAGGTTTCCGGCTGTATCATAAGCAATAACATTTGGTGTTTTCAATTTACCGTCATAAACATATTTCGTCTTTTCAAGATAAATATTTGAGATTGATTTTTTGTTTTCCTCAGAATACGAATAATGACATCTGTTACATGTATAATATATTGTGGTCGAATATATATCAGTTGAAAATTCATGTGTGTGAGGTGTAACTGAAATATTGATGGTTGATTCTGCATATCCGTTATTTTCATAATCTGCCGTCTTATACGGTGTATAATATGATTCTATGTAATATGTTTGACCTTGTGTTAATTCGGCAACAGCCTTGACATCATTATAATATTGGTCATAATATCCCCCTGAATCAACGCTTTTTCCTGTTGTGTCTGTAACATCAATATATGCAGTTGTGTTTTGACCATCAATTCTGTTTTGATACCCGGTTAAATTAAATTCATAATAACCGGTAGTAGGTGCCACAAATTTAAAGTATTTTGTATTTTCAGAAAGAAAATCATCATTGATTTCCCCATATCTAAATACTGCCGATTTTGTCTCATTCAAACCGATACTTTCTGCAGTTTGTATAGAATTAACCTGTGATGCAAATGCAGTTGTGCCGATGACTAACGATGAAACAGCCATAATTGCGGCAAGTCCTATTGATAAAGTTTTACTGAATTTCTTCATATTGTCTCCTTTTCAATCATTTATTCGTGATCGTTCTTGATACCCATGCCTTCAAGTGTAGGAACATCATTATGTTTGACAACATTAAGATATTCTTGATTGATGATATGGTTAATGTTTTGACCGAGTTCTCTGTTATTAGGAAAATATACTGATGCTTCTCTTAATTCACCTTTACGGCGAATTTCTCTTGTTGGATATACGATTGAAATTTGACCACGCCTTTCGTATATTTGTATATCACCTAAAGTGAAACCGAAATAATCTAATACAGCAGTTGCTCTAAGACCGTCTCTTCCTCTTCTAGCAGGATAAATTCGACAATCAATTTCGATATTTAAAATATTATCCGTATTATCACTGCCAGAATTTACCTTGATAGGTAATGAATATTTACTCATATCGTTCTCTCCTTTCCCTTAATTTTTCAAGGTATCTCCTCTACCTCGTATGGTATATAGTAATCAATTTTAAAAAATACGCAGATATTTTTACAATGTAAGTTTAATTTCGTTAAATTCGTCTGCTATTTGTTTTTCTTTTTTTGATTTACTTATTGTTTGTTTATTTGGATAACCGTTTTCTTTATAAAATTTTTCAATATCATAAATATAATTTTCTTTCGATCCCGGTTTTATAT